>JAYRFD010000629.1:0-13784 GCA_041908565.1 Polyangia bacterium
AAGCAGGTTGGGCAGCTCGCCGATGTGCTGACCATTGGCTCGCAGCACCAAAAGTTCCCACGGCAGCGCGAACAGCTCGGCAGCCGCCAGACGCAGCGTCACGATCACCGGACGCCCTGCTTGAATCGCCGCCAGCAGCGCCGGTTCGTGCTGGTTCCAGCCGGCGGACTCCATGAAGCGGCGCAGCGTCTCGCCGATGCGCTGTGCAATGACCGGATCGCGATCGGGCTGCCGGATCGCTTCCAGATCGGTCAGAAACTCGACGCCCCAGGGCAGCTCTGTGCTGCGGAATCCCCCGTCGCCTTCACGCAGCAGATAGCGCTGCGCGGTCGCCTGAAATGCAAATGGATCGCTCGCGTTCTGAGCGCGCACCAGCTCAAGCGTGATGCACAGGGCAGGCTGCGCACTGCCCACGTCAGACCCCGTGCATTCGGCCAAGCCGCAACTGCAGCAGCTCTTGTCCCGACGCACTCAGCGCTTCGTCTGGGCGAATGCCAAGCGCAGCCAGGATCTGGATCGCGTCGAGAGCGGTCTTCGTCTGTTCCGGATCCGCCTGACCGCGCTGCAGCAACCGAAGGGCGTCGATCATCTCGCCTGCGACTTGCGCGTTCTTGCTGATCTTGCGGGCCAGCTCTTCGCCGTGCTGCTTAAGCTCCTCGGCGCTAAGGCCCGCCCTGGGCGGCGCGGCCTCTTGTGCTTTGCGGCGCTTGTAGCTTTCGTGCAGTCGCTTGACGATCTTGGCGACGACGAAGCCTGTGCCGACGACCGCTGCAGCTGCACCCAGCGCCCAGCCGACGGGATTGCTGGCAATCAGCAAGGCCCCTGCTGCGATGCCAATGGCGCCTCCGATAGACTTCAGACTTAACAGTCGCTTGCGCCATCCCAGCTGACTGCGGATGTGCGGCAGCCACGTCTTGATGGCTGCATCCGACTTCAGCTCTTTTTCATCCAGCTTCTGGCTGTGACGGCGTGCCGACCATAGGCCGTGCAGGCCGGTGGCCAGGTTGATCGCGCCACCGACAATCGACGCGCCTGCGCCAACGCTTGTGAACACATTGCCGGCGAACGAGACCGCGCTGCCGCTGGCGTACTGCTGAAACTGCTGCATGCCCATGGTGGCTTCACGCCCACGCGTGAAGTACGAAGCCATGGTCATCGCCGATGTGACCATTGACCCCATCGCTGTCGCCATGGAAAAGCCGGCGTTGCGCATGTCGCGCTTGCCGATGCGCGATGCTGCGGCGTCGCGTTCTCGTTTCGCTTTTGCGGCCCGCTTGCGCGCGTTCCAGTACTTCATGGCGGCATCGCCGAAGTTCAGCAGCGACCCCATGCCCATCGCGGCATAGCCACCTGCCGAGCTGGCTTCATAGCCCACGGCGCCCGCAGCGCCATTGCTGCTTTGCTCGGTCGCTGCGCCGCTGGGTTTGCCGAACTTGGTGAAATAGGAAGCAGCCCCCACACCCCCGATGCCTGCGACCGCGCCGCTGTACTTGGTGGCCTCTTTCCCAAAGGGGTCCTTCACCCAGCGCCGGATGGCATGCCCCACTTCGACGAGCCCACGCCATAGGAGAATGGGCACGCTGAACAGCCCCAGGCCGATCAGCTTGCCAATGGCCCCCGTGCTTTGATCCGCATCGTCGACCAGATCGTTGCCCGTGTGCATCCACCACAGCGTGCTGGTGAATCGCCCGATTCGCACGAGCGCGGCAACGGGCAGCATGATCGGGAATCCCAGCAGGTGCAGTGCGTTGCGTCCCCAGCGAGCCAGACGTGACTCCTCTTTACCGCTTGGAGCGGCCTCTGGTGCATCAGCATCCGGCGCAGGATGTTCATCGAAACCGGATACCAGGTAGTGCATCCGTTTGATGACCGATCCGACGACGGATGCGGCAGCCAGGCCCCCACCCAGCAGAAGCAGTGGTCCAGTGCCAAGAGACTTGATGTAGCCAGCAAGTGCACGGCTCGCACTGGACGTGGGCTTCAGCTTGCGCGCGAGTCGCGACGCCCACGACTGGCTGGGGGCAGACTCTGCCGCCCCAGGCTTCTTGCTCAGGTAGTCCCATAGCTGATCGTAGGGTTCGTTCAGCGCATGGCCGATAGCCGCCAGCGCGCGCAACAAGTAGTGGGCACCGGTCATCAGCCCATACAGGGTCGCAAGGGACAAGCGCCCCATGGACTTCATCAGATCCCACAGCGTCGTCGCGACAGCGCGCCCCACCAGATAGCCAACACCAAGCGCTGCGGCAGCCCCACAGATCACACCGACGACCAAGCCACCGGCCAGCAGCAGCCCACCACCAACGATGGAGATGCCTGCGCCAGTTACAGCGATGACGCTAGAGAGCGCGGTCCCGGCTAGGCCGGTCACGAAGCCCGCAGCACCAGCCGCAAGGGCACCCAGGGTGCGCAGTAGGCCGGCCGGCCTCGTCCCTTGCGGCCCGGCATGGCCGGCCGCTGCAGCGGGGCCAGGTAGCGCGTCTTCGATCACTTCCTTTGGGGCAGGTGCTTCGGGCGTACCGGCATGCGCGGCCTCGGGCGACGCCGCACCGTCGCTGCCGCGTGCCCAGTGCCAGGCCTTCTCACCCAGCGTGACGGGCGCTGTGAACCAGCTCCACAGCTTGCTTAGCAGCTGACTGATTGCACCGCCTGGGGCTTTGCCTTGGCGCACCGGTGGCTGCGTGCTGCCTGGTGCCGCGTGTCGCTGCGTGGATGTGACACCCGCAACATGTGCCTGCTGGCCTGCCTCTACCTTTTGGCTCGCGCGATCTGCCTCGGCTTCCAAGTCGGCATCGTGATGCAGCGGAGCGCCTTTGCCCTGCGCGGTCTTCGCAAGACCAGCGCGCTGCTGCAAGACGTGGGCTAGCTCATGTGCGAACAGGCGTCGTCCGCTTGTGCTGTGTGGATCCAGCTGACCGGGCGCGAAATGGATCGATTCACCTTGTGTGAAGGCAAGCGTTCCCATGCGGGCGGCTTCGGGTCCTTGCGCGACGCGCACCGTCGAAAAATCAGCGTCAAAGGACCGTTCCATCTGGCCCCGCAAGGGCTGCGGCAAGGGCTGCGATGCGACCGGTGGTTGGATCGACAAGCGCCCAATCTGATAGCCCCACGCAGGGCTTGCCCCGGTCGCCGGTCGCACGCTGGGCGCGGCCACAGCCCGCTGTATGGGCCTTGTGCCGTGTCCCGCACGGGTCGCCGAGCTCGTCTGCGGAGTCACTGCCTTGCTCATGATCGCCTGCCCCCCAGGCCTGCCCACAGGCTGTCCCCTCGTCTGCGCAGCTGACAAGGATGCGGTTTAGCCGTTGCCTTCACTCAGCTGCGCCGCAAGCTCGCGCAGGACCTGCATAGCGCCTTCGATGCGCAGCAAGGTGTGCTGTAGCTGCTGCCGCTTGGCTTCCAGATCGGACAGCATGCGCTGCCCCGCTTCATATTCTTGCGCGAGCTTCTGTGCTTTCTGTTCCAGCAGTTCTTGCATGTTCGATTCCTTCCTTGGTTATTCGTAGCCGATGACGATCCAGGACACCGATGCGCCATAGACCCTGGTGTCTGACCATGTGGTGGTCGTGATCGTGACCTTTGAACCGTCGCTGCTTACGTCGGAAGCGCTGCTTAGGCGGGTGTACCAGCGGGTGTCACAGTCGATCCCTGACAAGCTGCAGCTGGCACTGGTGATGCGGGCCAGACCCAGCGATGCGGCGGTGATGACCTGGGTATGGGTCAGCGATCCCGTGGCGGCCAAAGCGCCGGTCGAATAGCTGCCTGTGTGCACGCGCACTGCAGTGCTCTGTCGGGTGCCGTTGGCAAACACCAAGGTCCCGCCAACTGCGACATCTTTGGTGACGATTACACTGCCCTGCTGATCCCAGCGCAGCGCGATCTTCTGCAGCGGGTTCCACGTGGCACCGCCAACCAGTGTGGCGGGCTTGTTCATCGATCCTGAGTCCACCACCTGTGTCTGCCCCGGCGCGCCAACAAAGTTGTAACAGACCGCTAGACCCGGCTCGCGACCGGAAAAAACTCGACGGTGCTTGTCGCGGATCTCTGCTTCGCTTAGCTCGCGTTCCCAGAAACGCACCGAACCCAGCGAGCCGCTAAACAGCCCATCGCCAACCCAGTTGCTGCGGCCCAGGAAGCCACTTGTTCGCGGCTTCTTGACGGGCACGCCAAGGTTGGGATTGGTGGCCACCAGCTTGCCGTCCAAGTACAGCTTGGCGACGCCCTGTGGACTGATGGTGATCCCAACGGTCAGCCAGCGATTCAGCGCCAGACCCGGGGCGCTGATCGTTCCCTGTACCTGATCGCCGGTAAAACTGTGGAACACCAGCGTGCCGGTGGTGCCATCGTTCATCAGCACGAGGTTGTCCAGCTTGCTGCCATTGCCCAGATCGAAGATGCGCGAGCAGTTTTGGAAGGTGTTGTAGTAGACCAGCGCTTCGGCGCTGAAGCCGTTGGTAAACGTGAAGTCGAGCGTTGGCAGCTGCACATAGCCCGACGTGCCGTTCAGGCTTAGATACCCCTGCAAGCCCGGCTCTCCGCCGCGCTGTACGCCCAGGGCGCCACCCTCGAAGCCATAAAGCACGGGGCCATCGACAGCGACCCCCATAAAGGGGCGCTGCGGCCCGCTGTACCCCAGGCCGTGCCAGTGGTTTTCATTGCCTGCCAAGCGCAGATCGTACAGCTGCATCGCGATGTCGCCGCTCATCGCAAGCGGGCTGCCTACCGCGACACCGCCGCGATAATCGCCCCCGTAGTTGACAGTCAGCCGATCCGAGAAGTCATGCACAAGGGCACGACGCGCAGGACCAACATGGTCGCTTCGGCGCTCGCCACAGTCGATGTTGATGTCTGGACCGGATTGGAAAATGCTGTGCCCAACATATGCTCTGCCTTTGACTTCCAGACGGTCGTAGATCGTGACACGCCGACCGAGTCCAGCGGATCCGTTGCCCATGATCCGCAGCGTCTGATCAACCGTCAGGTCATTGCAGATTTCGGCGATGTTGCCCCCGGTGGCCAAGCTTCCCGGAGTGGCGCATCCCATCACCAGTGGGCTGCTGCCGCCCAGTCGCACGTCGCCGTTCACTTCCAGCTTGTGGCCCGGGACCTTGGTGCCGACCCCCACGTTGCCGTTGTAGATCGTCAGACGTTCAGCCCCCATCTGCAGGAAGCTGATGGTGTCGCTGGCGTCGTCTTGGCAGCCAAGCTGCAACGTCATGGCTTCACCGCTGTCGGTTCGGAAATACCGAATGAACGCTTCGTCCCCGGTGCCACCGTAGGGGTTGATCGGAAACTGGATGCCGTTCAGCCCGCTGTTGCCGATCGAGGGAACGATGGCGCCCTCAGCGGTCAGATCGGGCAAGGTCAGCGAGGTCGCAAAGCGCTTGCCGCGAGCGATGACTTTTGGCTCGACCGCGGTCTTGATGTCCAAGACTTCGCTGTTCTGGTGGCCGCGGAACTTTTTCTGTGCGCTGGGATCGGCCAACACGATCGGGTGATTTGATCGAAACGAATACGTGGTGCCGCCGCCCCGCAGCCAGACCACCAGCTCGGCGCGAGAGATCAGCTGCGCATAGCTGGCGATGAAGCTCTGAACGTAGCTGTAGTGTTCGAGATCGATGAAGTCGGCGCCGTTTCCCCAGTTGCTGGCATGCCAGCGGAACACCGCCATCTGGCTGCCGCGCGCCTGCGAGTCGCGGTGGACGTAGGACCGGCTGATCTCAAGCACCGCCACCCCGTCGTCCCAGCCTGAATCAGAGAAGACGATCGGATAGAAGGTGTTGATGTCGCCATCCACGCGGAACGTCTGTACACGCGGGCGGCTGTCGATGGCAGCGACGGTCAGCAGGCCGTTGGCGTCCAGGGTCAGCAGATCGCGGGCTTCACGCTGACGCCACATGCGCATCGCGTTGCCCGATGAGTACATCACCCATTCGGATGTGGCATCTGCGGTGCTCGCTCGATCTTCCAGTCGCAGGCCGCTGTTGATGCCGAAGCTCTTGATCTCGCCGCTGACATTGAGCAAGCACGGGTTGTTGCCCGCGAATGGCTCATTCGAGCCAAGCGTGGTGTTGCCCGAGACAGTCAGGTTGCCGTTGCCGCCCCAGCCCGTGCTGACATACACGCCGGACTTGTTCAGCAGGTACAGCCGCTCGGGACCATTGATGTGCAGGCGTCCATCCGTGACCAGCTTGTTCGCGTCGCCGCCGTGGCGGTTCAGCTCGATACCCGACACCGACAAGGCGCCGCGCAGCCCCTGTGGAACAGAGACCGGCCCCCACAACGTGACGCCGCCTGGATAGTCCGACTGGTAGTTGATGCTGATGCCATCGTTTGGGTCGTGAACCAACGCACGACGCATCGCAGGGGTGGTGCCCGTGCCGCGGCGGGCGGCGTGATCCAAGACCAGATCGGGGCCCTTGACCGCCAAGCTCCCACCGATGCTGGATGCCTCGGTTGTCTCGACGGATCGGGTGCTGACTTTGCCGCGGACCTGCACGTTGCCTTGCGCATTCCACGACAGCGCAATTTGGTCGCTGCCGCCCTGCGTGCTGGCCAGTGCGCCGCCGGCGTTTCCGTACAAGACGGGACCATCCACCGCACTGCCCGCGTGCTGCGCTTTGTACGAAAGACCATGCGCCGCATCGGTCGGTGTACGAAGAAGCAGGGCGCGATCGTTGATCGCAAGGTCGGCCCCTAAGCCGTGTGAAACCGACAGGCTGCGCCCGCTGATGTGGCCCGCGGTGCTGATGTCGGCCGCGCTGACCGCCGCCGCCGCACTGAGGCTTTTGATCGTCAGGTCCGAAGCCGGATCGATCTTGCTTCCATCAATGGCCTGATCACGAATCGCTGTTCGGCCCAGCGGGGCCGTGCCATCGCGGCCGTTGTGACCGTGCGCGTGCAGATCTTCCTGGCTGCGGATCTGGATCTCGTTCCAGTCGTCGGCCGTGATTTCGGTAAACGGAATGCCGGCGACATAAGGCTGTGGCCGGCTTGGAGCAGGCGACGGCGAAGGGGCGTTCGGATCGCTGGGGGTCGGCATCGCTTCCTCCTTTACGGAACCTTGCTTTCGAGCAGAGCCAGGCGGCGCTTGATGTCGTTCAGCTCGGCCACGATGTCCGTGTTGCTGATGAACAGCTGTCGCAGATCAACGATCTGCACCAGCTGGTTCTGCGACAGGTACACCTTGGCCAAGCGCGCATACGAATGCCGCACGCCATGCGGCGACACCGAAAGCGGTGCAAACGGTCGCGTCTGTTCTTTGGGCCAGGCAAGGTCCGCGCTCAGTTCGCGAGCCGGAGCCTGCCAATAGTCACCGGTCCGCAGCTTGCCCGACGTGAACTGCGCATTGATGCCGCGTTCAAGCCGCAGCGTCGTACCTGGAACGGTCTTGCCGAAGCCTTCCCAGCGCCGCATCCACAGGCGCTGTCCGACTGCGAAGCTCGGTGTATTGGGGCTGGCTTGAACGTCGAACTGCAGATCTTGGTTTTCGCTGCGAGTCAGCAGAGCCACCAGTCCAGGTCGACCGCCGAGCTCGCAGGCTTCATCCACAAGCTCGACCAGCTGGCCGCTGATGAAGGTCGAATATTCATCGCGCGGCGCCGCATCCAAGGTCACTTGGCGGTCCGCGGTCAGCGTGACCCGCGTGCAGATCGCGCCATTGTCACGGCTCCACTTGTAATAGATATCCGCGCCTTGCGTGTCGTGGACCTCGACGCGATACAGCTGGTTTTCATGCCCCTGATATCCCGCTGCATCCAGGCTGACAGTTAACTTGCCGGGGGCGCTGGCCGTCAGGGTCCGCCATTCGGGCTGGCTGTCCCAGGCTGCTGCCGTGTTGCTGCTGGGGTCGCTGGTCAAGCGCAGCAGCTTCACTTGCGTCACAAGCTGCGTGCGCGTGCAGGTGTCGGCCCCTTGCAGCGCGACTTCGCGTAGCGTGCCGTCTTCCAAGCACGACACGTGACGTTCCCAGACATCCAGGTACACCAGATACGGCGTGCGACTGGTGTCCAAGGGATCGCCGCTGGGCACTGCCGCACCGGGAAGATCGCGCTGCTGCGTGTACAGAAGCTCGGCATCCAGAACGCACAGCTTGCCGTCGACGTACATCCGGCCAGGCAAGATGCGCAGATCGCGCCCGCCGGACAGCAGCACTTGGAAGCCACTGGCCGCGGCGCCGCTGGAACCGATCACGTCCTGTCCCAGCGATGACACCAAGTGTTCGCTGATGTCGGTCTGCTCGTTGAAGTCGGCGTCTAGCTGCGCCCGCCCTTGCTGCATATAGACGCGCCGGTAGCGGCGCTCTGGGCGGAAAGTGACACGCGTGAAATCGCCTTTCATCGTTGGCTCCCTCGGGCAGTCCGGTTACGTGCGATAGCGAAGCAACACACGGCTGGAAAGCGGCGCGTGTTCTTCGGCTGCAGACAGCAGGTTGGCGTGCCGCTGTGGTTGGTACAGGTGATGGAATGCACCCATCTCGCTTTCATCGCTGCCACCGCGCGCAAGCTCGGGTGCGCAGCGCAGGGCCAGCTGGAAATATCCGGGCTGGCCATAGCGGGTGCTGGTGAATGTCGGCTGGACGCGCGCGCGCAGGACTTCCAGTGGCTCACCATCGGATGGGCGCGCGGCGATGGCGCCTTGTGGCTGGCAGTTTTCACACGCCAGCAAGCCTGGATCGTCGATGTAGCAGTGGCTTAGCAAGCCCTGGTGCTGCACCTGTACATGCAAGGGACCGCACAGGATGGCATCGCGGGCCAGCCCCAGGCTCTGCAGCGTGATGCCTCCGCGCACCGTCGACCGCAGCAGCGTGGCGTGATTGGCCTTAATCGCTATGCGGGTTGATGCCAGCGCATCGATCACGCTGTCTTCCACTGAGATCTGCGAGTCGTCTTCCGGCAGCACGATCGGTCCGCTGATGCAGTGCGACACCTGCACCTGCAGCTGACGGAAAAGCCCATCCACACTCAAGCTCGCGGACTCTGGCGAGCGCGGGAATCCCTGGTCGTCCAAGCGCTGTCCCGGTACCAGCGTGCAGTGATGAAGAAGAAGCTGGGCCGCAGGCGCGCGCTGACCCCAGGGCTGGTTGAAACGATCGACGTTGAGCATGGCCCCACGCTGGTTGCCGATGGGCTGCTGCGGTGCCACCAGCTGAAGCTCGCCTTCAAACAGCAGGCCATGTAGCCGCAGCGCGGACCCTTCGCCCAAGGTCACGCGCAGCCGGCCGCAGCGCAGCAGCGGACGGCTGCCGCTTTCCGCGCGTAGTTCCAGATCGGTGCCGGCGGGGACCTGCAGATCGCTTGGGGCGTAGGTCCAGCTATCGGCGATCTCGATAATGTGCTGTTCGTTTTCGCGCAGCGCAGGCCAGCTGAGCAGACCCTTTTCGGCGCGATGAGTCATGGCTTCCGCAAGCGGGCGCAGGCTGCGGCTGTATCCGCCGCCGCCTAGCTCTGCCACTGCTGCGTGCGCCGCGCTGACCGTTACCTGCCCGCCAGGATCCGTGGCAAAGACCAATCGGCCGCGCTGTGGATCGATCGCAGCGCGAATCGGCAGAGCAACCGGCGCCGCACCGATCGCCGCAGACGGGCTATAGCTGCGCTGGTTGGCCGGCGCGGCGAACGTTGACAGATCGCTGACCACAACCTGATCGACTGGTACTTCGACTCCATCGACGTAGATGCGCAGCGGTGGGGCAGCACGCAGGTCCGTCGCGACCGGTCGCTGTTCGGCGATGGATCGCCGCAGTGCTTCAAGCTGTGACGCCAGCCGAGCGTTGTCGATGGGGCAGGGCAGACACGCTTCCGCATCGGACGCCGCCGCCGTCTGACTTGCGGGCTGCCACAGCGCCGCATCAATGCCCAGCGGATGAATTCGAAAGGCGTTCGGCATACCTGCCACTTCCATGGCCGGGACGTGCTGCAGCCGATCGCTGCGCAGGCGCCACAAAAACAGCGTGACATCTTTGGGCGCATGACGACCCGATAGATCGACACTGTGCGCGGCGCGTACCAGGGCCCCAGCTAGCTCGGTCAGGCTTTGGCTGCGACGCAGGTTGGGACGCTTGGGCAGCTTTGCCGTAGGCGCCGCCAAGTGCACATTCCGACCTAAGTGCCGCGAGGATTCGACCGCAGCCGTCGGCCACTGCGTCACGTGGCGCGACAGGCTGCGCAGCACCGGCAGCGTGCCTTTCTGGCGCCGATACGACAGCGTGTTGGCGGTGTACGCGCGCTCTCCGGCTGCACCCGAGACCGACCAGTTCAATGGCACGGTGCCCAGCAGGTCGCCCAGATACGGAATCACCCACTCGTCGCAGGTTTCGATAAACCAGTTTTCGTACAGGCGTGCGATGTCGGCTTCGACGACATCAAGCTGCTGTTCAAGCAGAAGCAGCAGCGCGCGCAGTACTTCGCCCTGCTGTTGATCGCGTGCGCGATACAGGGCCGGCAGCAGGCGATAGATGCGCTCTTTTTGAAACGGCAGGGCAGGCAAAGTCAGCGCGGTACTGGCCTGCGCAGACCCACGGGCAGCAGAGCTGACTGGCATTAGCGAACCTCCACCACAAGCAGGCTGCCCTCGGACAAGAGCAGCTCACTGGGCACGGAAGTGCCATCGCTGCGCAGCTGCGAAAGGCTCGCCGAAAGCTCAGAGCACAGCGCCGGTTCTTCGCCTTCGCGATGCAGGTGCAGCAGGCTCACCGCGACTACGCCCGGCACCTGCTGAAGCGTGTTGATCACCTCAGATGCCATCACCGGCTGGCCCAGATCGCGGGCCTGGAACGAAAACGCTTCTGCGAAGCGGGCCCGCGCATCTTGCTCGATTTGACGAATCGGCATCTGCGGGGCGCGCCGCAGGATGGCGCGTACGCAGAAGCGCACGACGCGATGATCCTGAACGCACAGCGGCTGCGTCGCATCCCCCAAGCTGGCCAGGGCGCGCCGCAGGTTGACCAGAGTCAGCGAATCGCCCGGCAGCGGCCGTCCCGAGCTAGCAGCCACCGTCATATGCAGCAGCGGCCCCACTCCATCGTGCAGCAGCCGGACCTGTGCCTTGTCGATGCCGGCAAACGTGCGCGCGAAGTCTTCGTAGTCTCGACGGGAAACCAAGCGCGAAAGTGGGCGCGTTGACAGCGGCGCACGCTGCTTGGCCTGCTGCGGGGACTCTGCCGCTGCAGACCCGCTGGCGGCGACCGGATTGCGAACGCTGCGAATGCCCAGCGGTGGGTTGGGCAAAAGCTGCAGGCTGCCCGCCCGGACTTCGCCTTGTGGCCCGCCCCCGACGCGATAGCTGGCCACGATGTTGTCCTGTCCACTTGGCAGTCGCGCGCCGTGCACACCGTCGCCGAAAACGACGCTAGTGCGACGCGAGTGATCGGTGCGCAGGCTAAAACACAGCGCGTCTGCCTCTGCTTCGTGCAGCGTGGGGCGTTCGTTCCAGTCAACCTGATTGACGCGGATCGACAGCGAGCTTTGCAAGCCACGATCACTGGCCGCTGCTTGGTGCATCAGCCCGATTCGGGACAGCGCAAAGCGCTGATGCCGGCGACTGCCATCACCGCTGCCCAGGACCTCTTCTGTGACGGTCTCGCCATGGTTGGCAAACACCACGTTTTCCGACAGTGTGACGGTGCGCAGCAGGTAACGACGGGCAAGGGGACTTAGCGTCAGCTCGGTGTGGCCTTGTCGATGGCGAACGCTCTGCAAGGTGACAAGCTCATGCGCGATCGCATGCGGAGCATCGACCGGCTCGCCGGCCAGGCACAGAAGCTGACCCGGTGAAAGACCCAGCACCAGCCGATCGAGCAGCAGTGTGGGCTGGCTTAGCACTGCGTCGTCAGGCAGCGGTGCCAAGCGATGCAACGATGTTTCGCGACTGCAGACCAGCGCAGTGCTTTCGCGCGTAAGCAGTGGTGGCTGACCGGGCCCGCTGAGCTTGACCGCGGTGACACGTGCGCTCAAGCCATAGCCCAGCACGGACCGATCGACGCTGCCTTCGATGCGAAACAGCGAACCGCTTTGGTTGTTGTGGGCCAGCAGCAGCTGATCCGGCGCCAGCGATGGCTCGCTGCGATCCAGCAGCACATCGCAGCCCGCGCCGCCGTCTGCATATCGATCACCAAAGCAGTCCTGCCAGATCGTGCGGACGTTCTGACCGCTGGCATTGCTCCAGCTTTTGCTGGCGTCCTGATACGGCGGCAGCGTCGTCAGTGTGCCCGGCGTGCCGGTGGGGCCCTGCGGCAGCTGTTGGTACGACGGCGCGCCATGGCCAAAAAAGTAGACCTCGCGCTGGAACAGCACGATGGGGTCTCCACCTTGTTCTGCTTCGCCTTGCGCAAGCAGACTCGGAAGCTCGGATGGAGCCAGGCCATAGCGTTCGGCCAGCGTGGTCAGCTCGCGTTCGCTGTATGTACCTTGCAACACCTCGCGAACCACATTTCCGCTAGCTGTAATACCGCTGGGCCAGCGCTGCGCGCGCAGTCCGGCGTCGATGGCGACAGGCCCGGACAGCAGCGGCCGAACTGCCACGCGCACGCCGCTTGCCTGATTTGTTTCCTTCACCTGAACGACTGCAAACAGCTGGCCCAAGTGCGGATGCAGGACGATGTCGCCGATTCGGGGCGACAGAATTGTGGCCTGCGCCGACAGCAGAAGCTCCGCCGACTTTGCGTGCACGTGCTGTGGTTCTGCGCACAGCGGTCGCAGCTGATTCCAGTCCGCGCGGGCCGTCAGATCGGACAGCGTCTCGAAGATCTGAGGCGACTCTCCGGCGTCCGGCATGCTTTGAATCTGGGTGCCTCTTGGACAGTCAACCCGGCTTGGCTGCCCAGGAGCATCTTCCACATCAAACAAGACATAGGTGCTGGCGGCGATGCTGGGGCGCAGCTCATATCCGATGGCGTGCAAGAGCTCGACTACCGACTGATCCTCGCTGGCTGTGCGCAGGAAGCCTTCGTTGGCAATGCGCTCTTGATAGAAGGCCAGCACATCCAGCAGCACCGCCCAGGCATCAATCAAGGCCAGAGTGGGATCGCTTCCTTGCCGCGTGCTCAGCTTGGCAAAGGGACGAGTTCCCGCGAATGGCCCGTCGGGCAGCGTCAGGCGGTGCAGCCTTTGCAACATCCCCTTTCGGCTGCTGTCGTAGCGTAGGATGCGATAGCTCAGACTCGGCTGGCCGGCACGGTTATGCACTGCGCGGACTGCTGGTGTCAGAACTGGCGAAGCAGAGGCCATGGCTACAGGCCTCCTTGCACAACGAACTGCATGCGACCGTACTGCGGCTGCACAGGGTCGTTGTCGGCCCGCGGGATCTCAAGACCGTGCAGCACGATGGCACCTTGCCCCAGCGAGTCGGGCTGTCCCAGGCGCGCGAAGCGTGTGAGTCGCGGATCGGTGTGCACGAAGCGAACGCCGGGCACCTGCATGGCGCGCTGGACGATGCGGCTGAAATAGACCGGCTCACCAAACGTGAAGCGATCGGGGTGAAAGAAGCCAGCCTCGTTCGTGCTGCTGAACGCTTCCAGAAGCGCGCTGTGCACGGCGCTGCGCACATAGTCCGCAGCGATTGACACGTTGATGCGCAGATCCAGCGCGACCCAGATCGGCGCGACGATGGTCAGGTCATGGCCCAGCATGCGGTATGGCTCCATGAACTGCCGAAGTTCCGATACAAACGTCGCATCGACAGCGCGTCCCCCCGCGCGCTGCACGGCGAGGATCACCGTGAACAGGCTGCCCGTGAAGCGTCCGCTGGCTAGGGCTTGTCGCACCTGTGGGTGGCGCATCGCGATGCCCGCATAG
>JAYRFD010000630.1:0-3287 GCA_041908565.1 Polyangia bacterium
CTTGTAGCGATCCAGCCGATTGACCGAGGTCATGCTGTTCGTCTCGGTCAGGCCATAGCCTTCCAAGATCAAAAGCCCCGCGGCGTGGAAAAACTCGGCCAGCTCTTTCGACAGCGGCGCACTGCCCGAGATGAAAAAACGCAGCCGACCGCCGAAGCGCTGACGCAGCTTGCTGAACACCAGCTTGTCCGCGACCGCGTATTCGAAGGCCAAAAGCCCCGACGGTTTTTCGCCCCGCTGCAGCATCCGACTGCAGCGCAGACCGACGGACAGGGCGCGCTGAAAGATGGCCCACTTCAGTGCCCCACCATCTTTGGCGTTGTTCAGGATGCGGGCGTAGGCCTTTTCAAACACGCGCGGCACCGAACAGACGAAGGTCGGTCGGACCTCGCCGCAGTTGTCCGCCAGCTTGTCGATGCTTTCGGCAAACGCGGTGCAAAAGCCGACACAGACGCCGGCGATTTCGATGGCCTTGGCGAAGCTGTGCGAAAGCGGCAGGAACAGCACATGCAGATCTTGTTCGGTGACTGGAAGCGCGTGCCGGACATAGCGGCAGCCGACGGTGTACGCGTCGTGCGCCACCACCACGCCCTTGGGATTCCCCGTCGTCCCCGATGTGTAGATGATGGTCGCCGTGGTGTCGCCGGTCTGCTGGGCACAGATGGTGGCCAGCGATCCAGCATTGGCCTTTTGATGGGCACGGCCGCGCTCAACCAGCGAGGCATAGGAAACCACCCAGTCCGCCGCATCGGCCGGCACCGCGCCGTCCCACAGAATGACGCGTCGAATCGACGGCAGCGCCGCACGGTTGGCCAAAAGCTTGGCAAGCTGCTTGTCGTTTTCGACAAACACCCAGGACGACTCGCTGTCGTTCAGGATGTAAACGCAGGTCTCGGCGGGACTGGACGGATAGATCGGCACCGTCACACCGCCGGCAAGAACCAGACCGAAGTCGCAGAACGACCACTCTTCGCGCGTGTTGCCGATGATGGCGACGCGATCGCCCGTCTGCAGCCCCAGATCCAACAGGCCGTGCGCGACCTCGATCGAGCGATCCCCCACCGCCTGCCAGGTCAGCGTCTGCCAGCCCCCGTCGCGCTTGCTCATAAACGCCGGCAGGTTTGGGGTCGCAGCCACCCGGTTCATCAACAGTTCGCTGAGGTTCTTGCCGTCGACCACCCGGCCCAGCCCGTCCGTGCCCATGCGCTGCCTCCACTCCAACTGCTGATCTGCCGCCGCCGCCGCGGCCTATCGCTCACAGCGACGTGATTCGCGATTATCGCAAAGTTGGCCCCGCTTAGGGCACCAGAAGTACTTTGCCGCGCGCCTTGCGCTCATGCAGGTACTGGTGGGCATCGGGGGCATCTGCGAAGGGGAAGGTGCGGTCGACAAACGGCTTCACCTGGCCCGCCTCGTACATGCGAAGAAGCGCGATTAGCTGCGGACGAACGATCTCGATGTGCTGAAACAGGTGGCCCATGTTCACGCCGGTGACCGTGCGGTTTTCGTTCATCAGCGAGATGGGATTGAAAAACGGCATGCGCGCGACCTGCCAGGCGACGTTCAGCAGGTTGCGACTGGTCCCCGTGTTGTTGGCCGAAAAGCCGTAGCACACCAGGCGCCCGGCCGGCCCCAGCAGGTTGTAGCCGACCCGCCACGAGGGACCCCCGACTGGATCCAGCACCACATCCAGGCCGCGCTCACCGACCAGGCTGCGCACTTCTTCGGCGTAGTTTTCATAGCTCAGCGGATGGTGGCAGCCTTGCTGACGCAGGAAGTCGTGCTTCGACGCCGACGCGGTGCCGAATAGCTCGCACTCATGCGCACGAGCAATCTGGATCGCCGCCAGCCCGACGCCGCCCGCCGCCGAGTGGACCAGGACCTTAGCCCCCGGTCGCAGACCGCCGACGTACAGCAGCATGTGGTGCGCCGTCAGATAGACGACCGGAAAGCCGGCCCCTTCCTCGAAGGTCATCTGCGCGGGCATGTGCAGCACTTGCGACGACGAAACGACCAGCGTGTCCGAGTAGCCGCCGAACTTGGGCACCGCGATCACGCGATCGCCCGGCTTGTATTCGGTGACCCCGGTGCCCACCTGATCGATGACGCCGGACGCTTCATATCCGACAACGCAGGGAATCTTGGGCGCGTCGGGATACAGCCCCATCCGAGCCATCAGGTCTGCGAAGTTAATGCCTGCCGCCTTGACGCGAACGCGAACCTCACCCGCTCCCGCCGTCGGGTCGGGAGACTCGCGCACCTGCAAGACCTGGGGACCGCCTGCCTTGGTGATAACAACCTGTCGCATGCGCAAGTTCTATCACGCACGCCGACGTTGCGGACAGTCCCACGGACAGCTTGATCACACTTCCGTGAACCGTCCCGTGAATCGTTCCATGAACCGTTCCATGAACTGCTTCGGCCACAGGCGGCCGCCGCCCGCCTAGTCTCCGTCGGCCGAGACGTGCTAGGACTGGCCCATGTTCGCCGATCCTCGCCGCCATCGACGCCTTTGGGTTCTTTTGCCTGGCATCTTGGGCTGTGCCCATTCCCCGCGACCGGCCCCGGCCCCCAACAACGTCGCCGCCTGCGCCCTGCCCACCGCTGCCGAGATCCTCGAGCAGTCTGCGACCGAGCTACATCAAGTCTGGGACTTCGCCGACGACGTACGCTGCCTGCAGCCCGCCCAGAACCCAGACCAAAGCCAGCAGCTTGACCCGGTATTGGTGGCGTATCAGCAGGCCGTGCGCGCGCGGACCGACGTCGATCCGCATGCCCTGATCCGTCGACAGCGCGGTGTGTTTCTGGCCTCGCAAAACCCGGCGCTACATGCCGAGACGCAGGTATCTGGCCCGATCCTCGACGGAAGCATCGGGCAGATCGGTCCGATGAGCCTCCTGGACATGCGCCTGTTGACCGTGCAGATGCAGCGACACCCCATGCTGACCCAGCCCAGCGAGTTCACGTCGTTCATCCTGCGACGGCAGAGCCCCGACGGGAAACGGCTGCGGGTCTATTTTTCAAGCTTCGGTCGGTCCGGCGGACGCATGAACCACAAGGTTCGCGAGCGCGTCGATGCCGACCTGCGAGCCGGCTATGCCTTGATTGCTCATCTACACAATCATCCGTTCCTGTTTGATCGCGTGGTGGGCGACGCCAGCTGGACCCGCGACGACACCAAGGACGACATCGCCGGGGCCTTGCCGCCCAGCGTCACGGACATCCAGTACTACGGTGGCCTTCTGGATGAGGCCGCCTTGGGCTGCGCGCGCGTCACCAACGGCTTC
>JAYRFD010000631.1:0-1516 GCA_041908565.1 Polyangia bacterium
ACGTTGCCGTTCAGATCCAGGCGCTTTTCCTGCACGATGATCTGCGCCTTGATGAAGCGCGCTTTTAGGCGCGAGTCGCCGCGGACTTGGACGGTGCAGGGCTCGGTGCCGGTGCAGGCGCCTTCCCAGCCGGAGAAGCGCGAATCTTTGGTCGGCACGGCCACCAAGCGGACTTCTTGATCGATGCGGAAGCTGGCGCTGCAGACCTTGCCGCAGCGGATGCCGCTGGGCTCGGACAGGATCTCGCCTTGGCCTTCGCCGTCTTTTTCGACCTGCAGGGTGGCGCGGCGTTCTTCGGCCTGCGCGAACTCGGCGCGAATCGACGTCGGGCCGCGCAGGACGACCACGCAGTCATCGGTGCCGCTGCACGGTCCCGACCAGCCGATGAAGCGCGACCGTTCGTTGGGCAGGGCCCTAAGCACGATCTGGCTGCCCAGCCGGTATTCCGCGCTGCACACCTGACCGCAGTCGATGCCGCCCGGCAGCGAGGCAATCAGGCCGGCGCCACTGCCCGATTTTTCGACCAGGATCGGTGCGGTGCTGGGACGCGGTGGGTCGATCTTCTTTTCGCGCTCCATCGGCGCGTAGCCCAGGCCCGCGAAGAAGCGGAACTTGGGCGAGCCCGGCGCATCGGTAAAGCCCATGCCGGTGCCCAGGTTCAGCTGGAAGCCGGATCGATGCACCCAGCGCCCGCCGACGTGGCCTTCCAGCGGCGAATAAATGGGACCGCCGGGCTGCGTGGCGACGCTGGTGCCGCCGGCGAATTCGCCCATCAGGCCGAAGCCTTCAGGCAGCGGCACATACATGCCCAGGCCATAGCGGATCTGGCTGCTGATGCGCAGGTTGCGCAGCACCTGATCGGACGTGCGGCCCAGAAAGCCCAGGTTCAGCGCGATGATGGCGCCGCCCAGCGATCGATAGTCCAGCGCGAAGCGAGGCTCGATGCCGTACGCATCGTCGCCGCGGAACTGCGTGCCCTCGCCGCTTGGAAACGTGAACTGCGGTACGAAGGCAAGGCCGATGCCGCTTTTGCTGTTGTTGATCAGGCGCGCCTTGGCCACGACGCGCACATCGCCCAGGCCATACGAAGACGGAGCATTGGGGACATCCGCAGGCGGCGTGGCGCGATCGAAGTCTTGGTACAGCACGACCGGCAGATCGACGCCGACCTGCAGCCAGCGAGTCAGGCCGATGCCGCCGATCAAGTGCAGCGTGGTGATGTGGCGGATGGTCTCGGCCAGGGTCTGGCCGTTTTGGTTGTCGATCAGGCGCAGCGGGCGATGCGCGTATTCGATCAAGCCGGTCACGATCGGGCGAAAGCGCTGGCCGGTGCGGCTGCCTTCCACCGTGATGATGTTTTCGGCGCCGATGGCGGGATGAAAGGTCTGGGTGTTGACGGACAGATCGGCGCGCGCGCTGCCCGGCAACAGGCCCAGCGCACTTGCGATCGCAAGCAGCAGCAGACCACGCAGGCCGCGGCTGCGGCGCAGGCGCAGCCACACGATGGCAAGCAGCA
>JAYRFD010000632.1:0-5743 GCA_041908565.1 Polyangia bacterium
AACTGCCGTCGCAAACCCATCTGCTGGAGCTCGATTCCGAGCGAAGAGAATCAGCGTCGGTGTGCCGTGCCCAGGTATGTATGCACCAGACGTGCTAACGATTTTGAGTAGCTCGTAGCGAGGCAAAACCTTTTGGATGAGCTGCCCACCGAAATCACGCTTCGTGAATGCGTTGGCGTTGATGAGGCCAACGAAGCCGGCTGGAGTCGCTAGGGTGAGGAAACGTTCGGTGAACGGGGCGGACAGCGTGTACTTCCCCGCTGCGCTCTCGTACATGTCGAGGTAACGGCGTCTCTTTGCTGTGTCACTCTCTCGGACATATGGCGGGTTGCCGACGACAGCGTGGTAGCGCTTGCTCAGGACGGCCTCGACTTCGCCGCGGTTTTCGAGCCGGAAAAGCTGGTCTCCCCACGCGATGTCGTCCATCGAGACCTGCTCGGAGAAGCGCATCTGCGTGTTCGCGTTCGCCCCGAACCGATGCAGCAGGCTGTCGGCGACGACGACGTGGGGGTGAATGTCGGGAGCGCGTTCCAGACGCTTGATGCCGACCGCGTCCAGCACGGCCAGCACCAGCCGAAAGCGCGCGATGGCCACCGCGTACGGATTGATGTCGACGCCATAGACTTGATCGAGGGCGCGGCGCGCCAGATCGGCGATGTGTTCGGCGGGGGCCTGGGCCTGCCAGCGGTCTAGCAGGCGGCGGAACGCGCCAAGCAAGAAGTGTCCCGACCCGCACGTCGGATCGATCAGGCGAACCTCGGCCAGGCCGAACTCGGCGATGGCCGGGTCCAGCGTCTGGGCCAGGATGAATTCTTCGACAAACTCGGGCGTCTGCAGCAGTGCGTACCGCTTGCGCACGGCTTCCGACAGATCCTGGTACAGGTCGCCCAGAAAGCGCGTGTCCGCATTCGCAAAGACCAGCGCGGGCGCGCCGCTGGCGTCCGGTTTGCGGAAGAACTCGATCAGCGCCTTGGCGCCTTCGATAGACGGCGACAGCACCCAGACCGGGTTGTGGCGCGTATCGAAGACATCACGCGCGCCCGGCAATTTGGATAGCTCGCGAAATACGGAAAGCAGGTATTCACGCGGGCCCAAATACGGTGCGATCTGCAGGAACAGCGCTTCGCGGTCTTCGGCGGCGCGCAGCGCTTCCGCGGTCGGGCCGGCCACCCGCGGGTCGATGTAGCCGCGATCTTCCAGCGTGCGCACAAAGACCACGGACAGAATCCACGCCACCGCCAGCTGCGTCACGCGCTCGCGGCGCCACGGCTCAAACCCCAGGCCGGTCTGCCCGGCCTTCTGCTCGTCGGTCCAGGTCGTGCGCAGCCCGGCCTCGACGCGCTCGCTCTTCGCGCGCGCCAGCAGATCTTTCTCAAGCGCCTTGAGCGCAGGCTGAAGCAGTTTGGGCAGGGTCGCAGTGCTCATCGGCGTCTCATCTTTGGGTTTAGGGCGTCTCGGCGGCTTTGTGCGCGTTCGCCAGCCACGCATCCGGCATGACCAGCCGCTGGCTGGGCAGCGGTGCCGGCACGGGCAGCCGGCCGTTGATCGAGGGGGCCGCTCCATCGGCGTGCGATGGCACCACCAGCAGGACCGCGGGGGCGTCCCCGCCCTCGGCACCGTTGACAATGCGCGACAGCGCGCTGGCCAGGCCATAGCGTGCCAACGCACCTGGCCACGCCAAAAGCAGCGTCGGTTCGCTTCGCTTCAACAGATCAGAAACGACGTGGTCCGTTGCCCGACGCACCAGATCCAGCAGCAGGGGCCAGTCGGGGCCTGCCGGACCGGCGCGGTCGGCCGCTTCGACGTTGGCCCACTGCACGCCCAGCTCTTCTGCCTGACGACGGATCGCCGTCGTCAACGCGCGATCCAGCGACACCGGCTTCGTGTTTAGCGCCAGGGCGAGCGCATCGATGGCCAGGCTTGCAACGTCGGCGCGCACTTGCACCACGCGGAATCGGCCCGCCGCCACGCCGCGATCGAGCTGGTCTTGGAATGCGGCAGCGACCTGCGCTTCCGGGCTGCGCCGCTGCGGCAGGCCAGGTGCTGTGGGCTTGCGCGACGGCTGCGCAACCGTCATCGACGTATTCGCATGCTGTCCGGGTCGAACGTACTCACCGCCGCCGACATCGGGCATGAACAGCAGCCCGTGCGGCGCCAGCAGCGCATCCAGCGCCGGGCGATCGGGCAGCGGTGCTGCTTCGGGATACCTCGTCGCAATGCGCTTGCGAACGACGTCGGGCGACAGCCCCAGGCCCGACAGCGCCGCCAGGCTTAGCTTCAGGGCCCGCGACGCATCCATGCCTCGCGGATACAGTTCCAGTCGGGCCGACGCTGCCGCCCGTTGGCTGGCCCGCGCTGCCAGGGTCAACCGCTGGTCAGCGGGCAAGGTGGCAAGCGGGGTTCCTGCGCTGACATCGGCCAGCGCGGCACGAACCACTTCAGATGAAGGCAGCGGCTCCGTAGCGGCCAAGCGGTCGGCCGTCTCGGCTAGCGCCGCCAGCGCATCCAGCACCTCGGGATCGCGCGCGATCCACGGTGTATTGCCAATGCGGCGCCACGTCCCCGGCGGGTTAGGCCGCAGCTCCAGCGCCACGCGCAGAAGCGCCGCGGCGGTGCGTGCGTCTTCCTCGCTAGGGGTGCCATCGGTGCGCGACTTGGCCAGCGCTTGCGCCAGCTCCAAAAAGGGCGTCGCTGGCGCTACCGCGTCCAGCAGGGCCGACACGGCTTCGCGCAACGAAGTGGCTGCCGCGTTGCTGACCCACCGTTTGTTGCGCAGAAACTGCAGGCTGGCGTAAATCTGCGCCGGGTCGATGCCGAAAGCTGCAGCCACCTCAGACGCCGAGCGCGTTGCCGGCAGCCCTGTGTCGGGGCGTTCATCAGGCTGCGGGTCGAGCCCGACCAGCACGCGCAGTCGTCGGTTTGCTTCGCTGGCGCTGGCGCGGCCGATCAGCTCGCGAGCCCATTCACCCAGCGAGCCTGGCGAGGGTTCGGCGGCCGCCATGGCCACCAGCCGCTGCCGCAGCGCATCGGCACGACGCTGCCCAAGAAGCTTTTCAATGCGTGCCGCCGGCGCTAGCGCCGCATCGACCGTGGTCTTGAGTCCCGCCGCAACCAGTCGGTCCACCGCTTTGGCGTCCAGAGCAGCCTCTGCGTCTTCAAGCAGCAGACGCGGACGCGCAAACCCTGGCACCAGCACGGGGCGGTTTTCCAGCGCGAAGCGAGCATGTAGCTGGTCGGCCAGCGCGACGATCTCCCGCGCGACCTGCGTGCCGACGCCGCGAACGACAGATAGCTGATTGCGGGGCAACAGCAAAAGCTCGGCCACCGTCGACACTCCCGCGCGGTAGAGCGCGTTGCGGGCGCGCGCGGAGAGCGGCAGTGCATCCACCGGCGTCTCGGGACGCACTTGGTCGATGGCCACGGCGGACGCCCCATCGTTGACCTCGGCTTCGACCGACAGGGTGTGCGCCCAGGCCTGGCGCATCGCCTCTGCGCTGGCGAACCGGGTCTTGAGTTCGCGCGCGAAGGCGCGGCGGAAAAACGCAGTCAACCGGTCACGGACCGCTGAATCGAATCGCTCGGCCTCCACGACCACGTCGGCCGTCGCATCCCCCTGTGGTAGCGCCGGCCGAGCCCCGGTCAGCGCGTGGTACAGCACGGCGGCAGCGGCGTAGCGATCGGCATCCACATCCCACGTACCGCGCAGATACAGCCAGGGATCGCGCCACTCGGCCGTCCCTGCGCTGATGGCGGTCGCGTCCGCGGCTGACAGTGAAAAATCGAGGAGGAGCAGGTGGCTCTGCTTCTTCGACTGGCTGGTGAATCCAACGTTCGTGGGCTTGATGTCGCGATGGGTGACGCCAACCTCTTCCATGTACTGGACAGCGGACAGCAGGTCATCGCCGTAACGACGGGCAAGCTCTAGCGGCAGTGTCCCTTGCTCGCGCAGTACATCGCCCAGGCTCCGCTCGCCGGCGTACTCTAGCAGGAGACAGGGCATGCCCCCCAGCGTCAGAACTTCGCGCAGCTCGACGATGTGCTGATGACGCAGCTCGCGAAGCGTCTTTGCCTCGGCCAGAAGACGCTCGCCACAGCCCGCGTCGTGCGGAACCTTCAGGGCATAGTCGCGTCCCTCGCGCCGGACGTGGAACACCAGCGCGGTTCCGCCCGACCCCAGGCGGCGCTCGATGCGCAAGCCGCCTTGGAGCGTGTCTCCCTTCTGCGCTTCACGAGGATCCGCACCGGCACTGATATCGACGGTCGGCCGGGTAAGGGCTTCGAGAACGAATCCGTTGAACCACACCGAGACGTCATCAGCGCGGGCGTGAAGGTTGGGTTGGGTTGCGAATGCGATCGGATCGTCCAGGGCCGCCAGGTCAGCACGGACGGCCGACGGACGTAGACCGCCTTCGCCGTCCTTGAGTCCTTTGATGCGCTGCTCGCGCTCGGCCAGCGTCGCGGCTGGAGGCTGCCCCGTAAGTGCCAGCCAGGCTAAGCAGCCGACGGAAAAGACATCGCTTTCGTACGTCGCCTTTTCGGGATCGGCCAAGACTTCCGGCGCTTGGTACAGCCGGTCGAGCGCATGCGACAGCTCGTGAAAGTGGCTTGTTGCGACGCTGCTGTGTTCAATCCAGGCAGCCGTCTGGAAGCGATGAAGCCGCACCTGGATACGCCCGTCCGTGCTGCGCCGAACCAGTACAGAGGCGGGCGAGAGGTTGCGGTGCAAGACCCCCGAGCGGTGGCAGTGCGCGACCGCCTCGACAATCTGCTGCAGCAGGCCAAGCCGCTCGTCGAAGGTTAGGTTGGGCTCTTGGCGCAGGAATGCATGTAGCGGCAGCGAGTCTTCGAAGGCCTCAAAGAGCACGGCCGGGCCCAGTGGCCCATCATCGACGAAGGAACGATACGCCAGGATGCCGGGGTGCTGCCCGATCTGGGCCAGTGTCTGCGCTTCCCGGCGGGCAGCGCGATGAAGCTGCCCGCGTCTTTCGGCAGACGTGGCCGCCGGTACAAGGTAGCTACGGACACGGGCCTGATCGCGATCGACGGCAGCGTTCTTGGCCAGATGCTCTTGATAGCCTTCGCCGTCATCGATCAGCTCACCCAGCTGGTAGCCCCCGACCACGCGCGTCGTCGTGCTGGGGCGCAGGCCGATGCGATGGGCCGCCTGAAGAAGCTGCTTCATCATCGGCCGATTGACGACCCGATGGGCATCACGGCCGTCAAACCCATTGACCAGCTTGGCGCCTACATCGCTGGGCAGAAGCAGCCAAGGCGGCCGGCCCCCATCCAGCCGAACGTCGGTGGCATGCGACAGAAAGACCGCCGCATGGACATACGGACGGTCGGGTCCAATCTGCCGTCCGATCAGATCGGCGAGCACCTTGGCCTTGAGGTTGGCACCGGGGTATGGGCACTCGATGGTGCGGCGCCGCCCCTCGTCCGTAAAGGTCCAGTCCACGATGTCGCCCGTCAGGACACCGGGGTGGCTCTTGATCTCGACTAAGAACAGCCCCTGGCGCGACAGGAAAAGCAGATCCACTTCGTACAGGCGCCCCGAGGCGGGGGCGTACAGTTCGTGAAGCTCCCAGGCCTGGTGCGGATCGGTGTCCGAAAGAGACGTGCTGGCATAGATCAGGTCGAGCGCCTGCCGCTCCCACGGGTAGTGCGTCCCGCGACCTCGGTGGATGCGCCCCGGAGGGAGAGCCACGCTACTTGCCCCCCACGCTGCGTGCGAAGGCGGCCG
>JAYRFD010000633.1:0-1623 GCA_041908565.1 Polyangia bacterium
GATTCTGTCTGGCCCTGGCGCTGGGCAGCCTCGATGCGGGCACGCCCCTCGTCATCGATCAACTTCAGCGTCGCTGTGGTGGCCTGCTGGCGCAGCGTGGTTTGCTGCGTCAGCGCGTCAGTCAGCAGTTGCGTCGACTTGGTGATCAGCGCAGGTTCCGACTGGGTTTTGAGTTCCAGTGCGGTTTGTTCCTGCTGGTAGCGCGCCTTGACCGCATCGATCTGCCGTTGCAGGTTGGCTTCGACGATGCTGGTCAGCCCCTTGTAGGCATCGGCCATCTTGGCAGTCGCGTCATTGACGACCCCTTGCGCTTTTCCGACCGCCTGTTCGACTTCGCCCAAACGGGATTTCAGCTTCTCCAGTGCGCTGTGGACGGTCTCAACGCCACGCCCGACCGCCTCCTGCGTCCCCTGGCGAACGGCTTCCAGCCGCTTGGCGATCTCCTCGGCGGCGGTCGCGGCGGTATTCATCGCCCCCTTGGCCGCGTCCGCCCCCTTGGAGGCGTCGGCGTACATCTGACCGAAGATCTGGTTCATCTCAGCGAGCCGCTGCTCGTGGCGCTTGGTGGCCTGCTCGATGGTGTCGGAGGTGAATACCGCTTTGAAAACTTCCCAGCGGTACTGCAACTGCTCGATGCCTTTCATCAGCATCTCGACCATGAAGATGCCTGCCTTGCGGACGACCTCGAATTTCTCGGACAACCACGTTCCGATCTCCCAGCCCACCAGGAAGGCACCCAGCACAGCGAACGCCGTCTTGAGTACGCCCACGCTGGCCACGGCTGCTGACACCGACAGATTCGCCGTCGCCCACGCAGCCGAGGTAGCACTGGCTGCAGCGACGGCTGCCGCGCCGGCGGTCTGCCAAGCGGTGATCAGCGCCGGGATCAGGCGGTAGATCAGTACGGCCAGACCGACTTCAGCGATGCGCTTTAACCACTGCATCACCGTGTCGAGGTTCTGCGCCAGCCACGTCAGAGCCTCGGCCAGCTTCTTGGTGAAGCCGGTCGACTCGTCGAGTCTGCTGACCCACTGCCCGAAGGCATTGCGCAGGCGCTCAAAAGCTTGGCTCACCGTGGCTGGCAGCTGGGCGTATTCGGTGGCCAGCTTGTCTTTCTGGCTCATCAGCGCATTGACCACCACGTCGGCAGTCAGGCGGCCTTCCTCGGCGAGCTTACGCAGCCGACCGATCGGCACGTTCAGGCCATCGGCCAGCGCTTGCGCCAGACGGGGGCTGTTCTCGACGACGGAGTTGAATTCCTCGCCGCGCAGCACGCCCGACGCCAGGGCCTGACCGAACTGCAGCAGGGACGACTGCGCTTCAGTGGCCGATGCACCGGAAAGACGCAACGCCTGCGAGATGCTTTCGGTGATCGTGAGCGCATCCTTTTGCTCGCCGCCCAGCATCCGAACCGCCTGCTGCAGCTTGCCGTACAGCGTGGCGGTTTCCTGGATCGGAACGCCGATGCGCTGGGCAATGTCGAACAGCTCCTTCTGGGCGATGGCGTACTCACGCTGGCCAGCAGTGGCCAGCTTCAGGCGCGCGGACATCATGTTCCATGCGTCGGCGATCTGGACGATCTCCTGAACCTTGCCTGCCGCCCAATTGATCGACAGGAAAGCC
>JAYRFD010000634.1:0-7110 GCA_041908565.1 Polyangia bacterium
ACGACCTGGCGCAGGCGTCCCCCGCGCCGTATGACTTGATTGTCCTCGACACACCACCGACGGAAAATGCGCTCGATTTTCTGGATGCACCCGACCGCATCAGCCAGGCCATCGACTCGCCGGCGCTGCAGTGGTTTATCAAGCCCTATCTGCAAGCCGGAAGCTGGAGCCTGCGCCTGGTCGGCGTCGGTGGAGCCTTCGTGCTGCGCGGCCTATCGCGCTTCGTCGGGTCGACCTTCCTGCAGCAGATGGCCGAGTTCTTCGTCGAGTTCAGCGAAGTGACGGCCGGCTTTCGCGATCGAGCCGAAAAAGTCCGCACTCTTTTGCGTAAGCCGGATGTCGCCTTCGTGCTGGTGTGCAGCCCGGAACAGCTATCGATCGAAGAAGCGCTGTACTTCCACGAACGGCTGCGCCGCGCCGAGATGCCGCTGGGCGGAGCCGTCGTCAACCGCGTGCACTCAGCCGGACCGCCGCTGCCTGCCCAGTTTGCCGATCAGCTACACAGTCAGCCGTCGCTGCGCGGCTTTGTCGCCGAAGACCTGCGACACCTGACCGAGAGCCTGATTCGAACCTACGACGAACAGCAGGCGCTGGCGGCAGGAGATCAGGCGGCCATCGGCGATCTCCGTCGACAAGTGGGGGCTGGTCGGGCTGAAGCAGGGGCGACCGCGGGGTCTGCGACCGGGCCTGCCAGCGGGCCGCTGCCCCTGTGCACGGTGCCGATGTTTGACAGCGACATCCACGATGCGCAGGGCATTGCCCGCATCAGTGAATACCTGGCTCCGGTTCCGGTTCCTGGGCCACAGAATTGAGTGCTTGACATCGCAGATCCGGCGGGACATCGTCCCTGCGCAATGCTCTCCTTGCGCGACTCGCCGTCGCTTCCACTAGGGGCGCTAGCCGCGCCCATCCTGGCCGTGCTGCCCGCACACGCACCTGCGCAGTCGCCGGTGCGTACGCTGATGGCGGATCTCGGCGGGACCTGCGTCGAAGTGTTCACAGCAGAACAAGCCCTGCACGCGGTGCAGCGCGACCGTCCCTTGCTGGTGCTGATCGACCTATGCAGCGACGACAGCGGCGAGCGCTGGCTGCGTGGCCTGCGCGACGGCATCGACCGTTCGTTCCGGGCCCTGACCCCGCTTCTGCAGGACGTTCCCTTGCTGGCCTTTCTTTCGACCCCCGATCCCGATCGCGAAAGGCGGGTGTACCAGGAAGGCGTCAGCGATGTCCTGTGCGTCGCGCTGGGGCGCGAAGTGCTCAGCAGCAAAGTGCGGGCCTGGCTGCGCCTGGCCGAACGAGCGCAGCGTCTGCTGTCGCTGCGTGACTTCGCCCACGAAGCGCGCCATCCCATCACCGCCATCGGGGCGGCCGCGCACATGCTGATCTCGGACGGCGTCCTTTCCCGCAGTGCAGAAGACGAACGTCGCCGTCTGAGCCAGACCATCCTGTCCGAGTCCGAGCGCATCGGTCGCATGGTCGAGCACTATCTGGACGCCGATCCCGCACTGCGCATCGGTGATGCTCCGCTGACCGAGGGGCCGGTTCATCTGATTCAGGATCTGCTGTCCGTCAACCTGAACGCCGCTCAGCGCAGCCGCGTGACCCTGCGAGCCACTGGTGAAATCCCCGCGCTATCGGTAGAGCCCGATCACCTGCGGCAGATGCTGCTGAACCTGATCGAAAACGCCCTGACGGCCACCGCGCAGTCCGGCGAGGTCTGCATCGAGGTCTTCGTCGACGCCACCGGCGCCGCCGTGGCTGTGCGCGACACCGGCGTTGGCATCCAGCCCGAAGACCTGTACCGCATCTTCGAAGACGGCTTCACCACCGCCAGCGAGGCCCAGCAAGCGGGCGGCCGCACCGGCAGCCATCCCAACCTGGGCATCTCGCGGCGTCGCGGGCTGGGCTTGGGCATCACGCAGCGCCTGTGCTTGGCGGCCGGCGGCAAGCTGTCGGTCAGCAGTCAAGCCGGTCGCGGATCGGTCTTCGTCGTCTGGCTGCCGCGCCCCCTGCGCTAGCAGATGGAATGAAGCGGCTGGCCGGCGGCTGACGCCATCGCGGTGCGTCTGCCTGCGCTGTCCCTTCAGCGCCGCCAAGGGGGCTGGGTCGTGGCTTCCTCCGTCGGGGAACGACGTGATATCCTCGCCCGGCAGCCGGGAAGACGCTGGCTGCGTGACACGGGGGGGAAGCATGCGCACGCAATCTGGATGGAGCACGATGGCCTTGTTCTGCGCGCTGGCGATGGGCTCGCTGGCGGCAGGCTGCGACGGCACGAACGAGACAACGGTCGACTGCGAGGTCGCCATCATCGGCGGTGGCCCCGGCGGTCTGCACACCGCCTTTCGGCTGGGTCCCACGCAAGGCAAGAACGTCTGCCTGATCGAAAAAGAGGGCGAGCTAGGCGGGCGTATCCACGATGTCGCGCTGGATGAAAAGGACCCAAGCTCTCCGCGGGTGGGCGTCGGCGCGCGCCGCGTGATGGAGACGCAAGAGGTGCTGTTTTCGCTGGCCACCGAGCTTGGCATCACGATGGAAAAGCCGCCTCTTACCGCTGACTTGATCGGAGCCCGCGGCAAGTACGCGTTCGCCAAAGACGATCTGCGATCCCAGTACACCAACCTGCGGATGCAGCAGGATCTGTCCGTCGACTACGAGACCTGGCTGTACGACGTGCTGCGCAAGGGACCCGGCCGGGCCAGCATCGGCAGCGCCGTCGATCTGCGCAGCTACGTGCGCAGCAATGCCGGCCTTGCGGGCTATGACTTCCTGCGCGACATGTCGCGCTTCCGCGCCGACTTCGAATATCCGCTGGATGCGCGCGGCTACATGGACTACCTCGACGAAGAATGGGATGTCTGCTGCCAGGCCTCGTATCCCGTCGGTGGCATGTCGACCTTCATCCGCGGCATGGAAAAGAAGGCGACCGAAAGCGGCGTCCGCATGTACAAGTCGCAGGCCGTCACGCGCATCGAACGCAACAGCAAGGGCTCGCGCTATCGCGTACGCAGCCAGGGCCAGGGTGGCGCCGGCGGAGCCAAGAACCTGGTGGTCAACGCCAACCGCCTGGTCATCGCCGTGTCGCCATACTGGCTGCAGCAGATCGACGGCGACATTGCCAACGACATCAAGGCGCGATCGGAATTTCAGCAGATCACCGGCGTGCGCGTCGTCACCATCACCCAGTGGTGGCCCGAGGCCTGGTGGGCACAGATCAAAGATCCCAACCGAGCCAGCGACAACAACGTCTGGCGCGCCTGGACCACCGACCTGTGTCTGAACTTCATCGAGATCCCGCAAGAGCCCTATGCCGCCGCCGGCAAGGTCACGCGCACCGTCTACGACGACGACATTCGCTGCGTGCAGTTCTGGGAAGATCTGGCCAAGCAGGGCATGCCCAAGCTGGAAGCCGAGCTTTTGGCGCAGCTAAACAAGCTGTTCAACGGCAACGGAGCATCGACGCCGGCCAGCGTGACGATTCCCAAGCCGCTCAAGACGCATATGCACGTGTGGCCGGACGCCTGGCACTGGCTGTCGGCCAGCGCGACCTTGACCAACAGCGACTTGGTCAACTGGGCGGTGCAGCCGCTAAACGGCGAAGAGGTCGGCCTGGTCGGCGAGGCGTACTACGTCAATCGATCGGGCTGGAGCGACGGCGCGTACAAGTCATCGCTGCGCCTGCTAAATGACAAGTACGGGCTCAAGCTGCAGGGGCTTAGCACGCGCACGCAGGGCCTGTCGGCAGGCGGCGTCACCACGACGCAGCGCCGGCTGCGAGGTCAAGGCGGCCACTAGATTCCGACGAATTTTTGCGTTGCTTTTGCGTTCCAAACCGGCTGATGTGAGGGGGCTGTTTTCTGCCATCCAAGGCAGCGCGTGGTCTGGACTTGGACCTGGCCCCAGCTCATCGCCCGATTGCGAACCCCTGCCCTTTCGCTTGCCTACTAAGAGGAGTACTCGACGTGCAAAACGGACTTCATCGTCTATCCAGCCTGCTTCGCGTGCCCGTTCTGGCTCTGTCGCTGTGCGGGCTTCTGGCCCAACCCCAAGCAGCCCACGCCGCCAACGTCGGTGACGAGCTGAAGAACGCCGAAGTGCGCGACGGCAACAACCAGCCCGCCAGCCTGCCCAGCTTTGGCGAGCGCGTGCTGCTGATCCTGTATACCGATCCCGATGTCGCCGATCAGAACGACGCCTTCGCCGACCTGGTCAAAGCCGCCGGCCTGCCCAAGAGCCACTTTCAGTCGATGGGCGTCGCCAACATGAAGGATGCGCCGGTCAAGCCCGACTGGATCATCCGCAGCATCGTCCGATCGAAGATCAAGAAGTACAACGTCACCATCCTGACCGACCCCAAACACCTGCTGATCGACCAGTGGGGACTCGGCGACTGCAACAACAAGTCCGTGGTGCTGATCGTCGGCAAGGACAAGCGGCTGCACTTCTTTGAAAAGGGCGCGCTCAGCCCCGAAAAAGCCCAGGCGGCCGTGGCGAAGCTGTGTCAGCTGATCGCCGCGGACGGCGGACCGGAATCGCCCGGTTGCAAAGCTCCCGCCAAGCCTGCTAACTAAGCTCCCCTCTTGGCTCTCGTTCCCGCCCCGTTCATCCCCCGACACCGCGGTGCACCGCACCATCCGAAGCCTGCAGGCTGGCTTCGGCTGTTTGGCTGCTGGATTCTGGTTGTGACCTCGGCCTGCGCGACGACGAGCAACGACCTAAGCCAGCCCGCTCAGCTCGCGCAAGAGCGCCTGAAGGCCGACGACTGCCCGCTGGCCCTGGCCGCCTATCGCCAGCGCTTGCAGCAGCCGCCCAATGCCGGGGTTGTGGTCAGCCCCCGCAACGCCGCTCCGCCGTCCCTGGAAGAACAAGAAGTGCACGCCGCGTCGTTTGCGATGCAGTGCCAAGCCCGCGTGGGTCAAGCGCGCCGCGCCATCCTGCGCTGCTGGCTGGACGCCAGCGATGCGATGTCGTTCCTGGCCTGCAACGACCGCTTCTGATTCGCCCCCAAGCCAGCGACCGCATCTATCATAACGGTCTATCTGCACGGTCTATCTGCGCTTATTTAACGCGCTTTGATAAATTCCCGCTGGCGATGCTATACGCGAATCCTTTGCCAATGCAGTAATGCACAATATCGCTGCGTACGGCACGGTCGTTGACCTTGCCCAGCGACTGATTGGCCTTCTCTTCATCGCCCAGTGCGCAGGCCGAGCGACCGATCATCGACCAGGCATCGGCCGGCGACTGCGCAATGTTCTTTTCGGCCAGCGCTTGTGCTTGTTGATAACGACCGGACTCAAACAGTCCACTGGCGGTGTTCAGCCACTCTTCCCGGTCATCCCGCAGGCGGAAAGAGCCCAGGCTGAGCGACGCAGAGCCACTGTCGCCACCGCTGCAGGCCCGCGACACTTCTTTGCTGAGGCTCGGCTTGGCCAAGGCCAGCAAGCGCGCCTGTGCCTGTTCTGAGACGGCCTGGTTCCCACGCTGACAGGCCGACACGCCCAGCATCCACCAGCAGCGATGGTTCGTGGGCTGCTTGTCCACGCAGGCCTGCGCCTGCTGCTGTGCCTCGGCGTACTGCTTGGCGCGCAAGGCCGAAAGAGCAGCATTCTGCGCGGCATCGGTGGCTGCTGCGACCTTCTTGGCGTCGCCCTTCACGTCGGTTTTGCTATCGGTCTTGGGCCCCGAGGGATGCGCCGTCTTGTCCGCAGCGTCATCGCCAGTTGAATCCTTGGGCTTGGTGCCGGGCGTGGCTGGCTCGGTGGGCTGCAGCGTGGGCTTCGGGTCGGCAGAGGGATCCGGACGCGGCCCAATCGGCGCAGGGTTGCCTGGCGTCGACAACGGGGTCGTGCTCAGCGGCCCTGGCCCGGGGCCCGCGATGGGCTTGTCCGTGGGCAGGCCGGTTCCCTTGGCCACCGCCCCCAAGTCAGCTCCTGTGCCAGTCCCCACTGGCGACGGACCGGACCGCAGCAAGGACCCGATCAGCGCAGCCCCTACGATGAGCAGGCCGGCTCCCAAAAACCACGGCAAGCCGGTTCGCGATCCATGGGGCGCGACGCTGGTCTGCGTCGCTGCGGCGGTCGACGGCACGCTCGCCGGTGCAAGCTCTCCGCGCTTGGGCGTGTCCGACGATGCCAGCTTGGCCGGGGTCACCGATGCAATCGGCGGAGTCTTTTCCGGATCGCTTGGGGCGACCGGCCCCGGCCCAGCCGCAGCCACTTGCGGATGCAGTGCCGTCGGCGCTTCGATGCGACGGTCGGTGACGGCCAGCGGATGGACAGCATCCGTCGATGATTGGTTCGGACCGGGTGGCAAGAAGCGGCTGACCGCTTCGCCATCCCACGTCGACAGAAACGCAGGATCATCGCCGCTGACAGCCGCCGGCAGCCGGCTGGACGATCGCCGGACCTCGCCAGGAACGCGCCCCATTGTCGACTGACTGACACCGGCCGACTGCGCCGGGCTGGCCGTTCCCGATGCCGACGCCGATGTCGGCTGCGGGGAACGACTGGGCCCCGAGTCTCCGCTGGCCAGCGTCGGTGGCGCCGTATTGCCGCGCAGCATGGCCTGCGCTTCCGGAGACAGCGGCGGCAGAAGAGCAATTGCGGTCTCTGAGACCATGCGACGCGCCTGGATCGGCGACATGCCTTCGGCCTGCGACAGCGTGATCAGGATGCGCTTCAGCTCTTGCGCGACCTCGTCGACGCTGGGGCGATCGACCGGCTTCTTGCGAAGCATGGAATGGACCAGCGTGCAGATCTCAGGAGACAGATCCGGCACCAAGCTGGCCAAGGGCGGCTCGGAATCGGCCAGGTGCATCGCGATCAGCTCACCGACGGTCTCGCCGGTGAACGGCGGAACCCCGGCCAGCATCTGGTACAGGATGACGCCCAGCGAATAGACATCGGATCGATCGGTCACGTGCTTGGCGCCCCGACACTGCTCAGGCGCCATGTACGTCGGCGTGCCCATCAGCGTGTCGCTGCGCGTCATCATCGGCTCGGCGTGCAGCGTCTCGGCCAACTTGGCGACGCCGAAGTCCAAAAGCTTGACGCGTTCGCCGCCGGGAAGCTCGGGATCGGGGACCAGCATGATGTTGTCGGGCTTCAGGTC
>JAYRFD010000635.1:0-2047 GCA_041908565.1 Polyangia bacterium
CGACCCGCTTCGTTCAGAACCTGGCGAAAGCCTTGGGGATAGCTGGCCCAGCCCAGGTCGTTTGGTCGGTCGGCTTCACGCGCATCTGGATCGTGCAAAAGGACATCGAACTTGGTGGGTCGCAGCAGGTGCGATCGCACATAGAAGCGCCCGTAGTAGTTGATGCCCAGATAGTCCTGCGTGCCGCGCAGCCCCGGAATCTCTTGCTGGCCCTTGGTCGGCGTGCCGGTCAGGCGCAGCGTGCCGGTGTTCACCGCGTCGCAGAAGTCCCAGATGAAGGCTCGCGTGATCAAGCCAGCGGTCAGGCGATCCAGAAGTGACCGCGGTCGCAGCGGCTCAAACACGCGCGTGTGCTGGGCATAGCCAACGTGCACGGGCTGGCCTCGTCGCACGGCATCTTCTTTGATCAGGTGATAGGCCCGCGCATGCGCACGCAGAAGCTGTTCGATCACCGGCACCACCGCAGCCGGTCCCGCGCGACGTTCAAGCGGCGGAAACACGCCGTCCAGATAGCCGGCGTAGACATAGACCATCGGCTCGTTCAGCGTGCAGACGATGGGCATGCGCCCGCCAAAGTGCGACAACACCGCGCGCACAAAGCGTTCCCAGTGAACCAGCGCATCGGCGCGTTCCCAGCCTGATTTCCCGTCGACCACCCGCCAGAACCAGCGCGGGCTGGTGAAGTGAAACAAGGTGACGACCGGCGTCAGACGCTGCTGCTGAAGCACATCGAAGATGCGGCGATAAAACGCGATGCCCGCCGGATCGGGGTCGCGCTGATCTTCGGTGGGAAACAGCCGCGCCCACGAGATCGAAAAGCGATACGCGCTGTGGCCCATGCGCGCCGCCATCGCCAGGTCTTCGTCGATCCGCGCATCGAAGTCGGTCTTTTTGCGCCGCACATCGACAGGCCAGTCGCCCAGCTTGTGAATATGCCCAGGCTGCGGCTTTCCCGGCCCCAAGGATCCAAAGCGCCCCGACTGCATCGCGGCTTCTTCAAAGGCCGCCCAGTCGTCGTCTTGCGTGTGCTCGATCTGATACGCCGCGGTCGCGGTGCCCCACAAGAAGTCATCGGGAAAGCGAAACGGCGCTCGCTCACCCGGCGGCATCGCAGACCGCACCGCGGAAGAGCGCTGCGGCAAGAGCTCGCGCAGGCTCACAGCAACACTTGCAAGCGGCGCCGGGCGTCATGCACGGCGGGGTGATCGCCGACGACGTGTCCGATGTACTGGAACAGAACGACCAAGGCCTTGCGCCCCGCGTCCTCGCCATAGCGACGATGATTTTCGATCAGCCACAGCAGGTTCTGACAGGCGCCTTCGTACAGACCGGCGCGCGCTTGATGCGCCGCCAGCGCGAAGTGGGCTTCGGCCAGCTCATCGCGGCTCTTGCCTTCTTCGCTGGCCAGCCGCGACTCGGCTTCGCTGCGAGCAAGCAGCGCCGTCCCGCGCTGAAAGAACTCGACGGTCTGCCGCAGGACGTCCGCGCGATCGGTGTCGCTGCTGCGCGGATCCAGTTGGTCCAAAAGTGGCAGCACTTTTTCGTCGTGGCCCAAGCGGAGCTCGGCATAGGCCAAAAGCAGCAGCGCCCGATCGCGAAGCTCGGACGACAGCGGCTTTTCCGTCATCGTAAGCAGCGGCGCCACCAGCTCTAACGTCTTGTGCGGCTCGCCCAACATCAGGGCCTGCGCGGCCTGTTCCATGGCTTCGGCGGCCGGCGATGGAACGATCGAGTCCAAGAACGTCGCAACGAAGCGCTGGTCGCGCGCGCCGGTGAATTCGTTCACCAAGCGACCGCGATAGAACACCTTGACGGCCGGAATGCTGCTGATGCGGAAGTGACCGGCCAGCGCGCCTTCTTTGTCGGTGTTCACCTTGGCCAAAAGCACGCGGCCCGCAAACGCCTCGACGACTCGCTCTAACACAGGTCCAAGCGTGCGACAGGGACCACACCACTCGGCCCAGAAGTCCACGACCACCGGCACGCTGTGCGATCGATCGATGACTTCCTTCTGGAAGTTCTCGGCGGTGGCCTCAAAGACAAAGGC
>JAYRFD010000636.1:0-26890 GCA_041908565.1 Polyangia bacterium
GCAACGAGCGCTGGCTGGAGCTAAAGCAAGAACCGGATCGCTACCGCCCCGCCGATCGCTATCCGCCGTTTGAAGCCGTCATGGCCGAACAGCACCGCGTCTTTCGCAAGCACCCAAAGACGCGCTTCATCAACGCCCACCTGGGCTGGATGGGCAATGACTTGGCCCGCCTGGGCACGCTGCTCGACGAGCTTCCCAATGTCTACACCGAGATCGGCGCCGTCCTGGCCGAGCTAGGCCGGCAGCCGCGCTTCGCGCGCGACTGGCTGATCCGCTACCAAGACCGCGTGCTGTTCGGCAAAGACATCTACAGCCCCGTCGAGTACCACACCTATTTCCGCGTTCTGGAGACCGCCGACGAGTACTTCGACTACTACCGCAAGCGTCACGCGCACTGGAAGATCTATGGCCTGGATCTGCCCGATGCCGTGCTGCGCAAGATCTACTACCGCAACGCGCTGACGCTGTTCCCGCAGATCGATCGCAGCTTGTTCCCCGGCGACGATCCTGCAGCCCCCACGCCAGCCGCCGTGTCCCCTGTTCCCGCGCAGCCTGCACCCGCCGCGCCCGTTCCTGCTCCGGCGCCCGCGCAGCAGGCGGTGACACCGACGGCGCCCGCCCCTTCTGCGACTGGCAAGTAGCACTTTTTCGTTCCCCGGCTACGCTGCCGCGGATGAGCCCCTTCCGCGATCGCAACGACCTCGATCCTGCTTCCTCTCGTCGAACCGGTGCTCGCCGCGCGCGATCGGCCAAGCCCATCAACGAACAGGCGCTGTACGAATATGCGCTGGGCGTCCTCGGCCGCGGCATGCGCACCGAGGCTGAGCTACGCCGCTTGCTGCAGCGCCGCCTGTCCACCGCGACGCTTGTGGCCCCGACCCAGCCTGTGCAAGCGGATGACATCCTGCCGTTCGGGCAAGAACACGACGAAGCAGCCGAGGAGGATGAAGGAGCGCAGAGCAGGCGGGCCGCAATTTCGACCGCGATGATGGAAGCGGTGCTGACGCGTCTGCGATCGCACCAGTATCTGTCCGACACGCGCTATGCCGCGGCGTTTGCATCGCTGCGACGCGACGGACGACGGCTGGGGGCACGGCGGGTCGCCCAGGATCTGCGCGCCAAGGGTGTGCCCGTCGAGATCATCACGCGCGAAGTCGAGACCGCGTACGAGGGCACAACGGAAGAGGCGCAGGCTCGTGCCTTTCTGGCGAAAAAGCGCGTCAAGCCGCCGGAGCCGGGGGACAATCGCGACAAAGCGCGCATCCTGCGCCTGCTTTCGCGCGCCGGCTTCAGTCCCGGGGTCGCGTGGAACATCCTGCGCCGGTGGAACGTCGCTCCCGACGAGTGCTCCGACGAAGGATGAAGGGCGAGAGGCGAAGAACGAACGGCGAACGGCCAAGGCCCCAATGAAGAGTGAAGGACGAAGGGCGAGAGACGAAGGGCGAGGGACGAACGGCCAAGGGCCAAGGACGCGCGAAAAATCGCGGGACTACTTGGCCTTGTGGCAGCTTCGATCGGCGCCGCACTGCTGACCCGCCGGGCATGGCGGATTGCAGGCGCTGACGCAGGTTCCATTGACGCAGGTGTACCCCGGGCTGCAGTCCGGCACACAGGCCGCGACGGCCGGCGGCGGCGCCATCTGCGGAGCGACCATCACCGTTGCTGGGGCTGCCATCGGCGGACAGCGGAAGCCACGGCCTCCGGCATACAGCAGCCCGGCGGCGGGCTGACGAACTGCATCCATCACGACGTAGTTCACACCCTGTCGCGCGGCCTTCAGCGTCAGGTCCGCCAAGGCGGCTTCATAGTTGGCCAGGCCCCAGAAGGCGCGATGTTCTCCTTCCACGACGCCAGCCGGCTGGCAGAACGGCGGCGGCTCCGCTTTGCTGAGGTTCGGCAAAAGCGGCGGAGGAACCGCAGCCGCAAACGCCGCATTGCACAGAGCCGCCATGTTCCAGCCCGGCAGAGACTTGCCCATCGGCGGCTGGCCGGGATTTTCGATCGTGGCCTCGTTGTGTTCGGACCGTAGCTGCAGCGTGATGCGGATCGGCGCCGATCCAGTGACGCGAATCCCGGCGCTACGCGCCGCTTCCAGACAGTCATCAAACTTGTCGCGGCTGGCATCTTCGCCCGTCACAGCCAGGGCGACATTTAGCCACGGCGCGGCCGGCGGCTTGGGATCGTCCGTGGGAATCGGGCCACTGGCACACGCGAACAAAAATGCACTCATCGAGAGGGGGAACAGGGAACGGTTCATGGGCTCTCCTCGGCGGCAGCATATTCAGACGCGACGTCGCGGACAAGCCATGTGGTCGGTCGGCATATACTCTTGTCATGATCAAACGACTCTCTGCTCGCCGTTCGTCACGTGGCCTTGGCCTTGGCCTTGGCCTGGCCCTGAGCTCCGCAGCCTGGATGGCGCCGCCCCTTTCGCATGCGCAAAAGACGGCGACCTTGTCGCCCGCGATCGACAAGATGGTTCTGCTGACCGACGGCAAGTCGCATTACATCGCGGTGGTGCCCTTCGACCGCAGCGCCGACACGCTGTTCTACGGCGACGGCAAGCGCTTCTTTTCGGTGCCGATCCAAGGCGGCGGATCACAAGGGCGCGAGCGCTTCAACATCACGTTTGTCGACCCGCGGTACTACATCCAGTTCACACAGAAGTCCGATCTGTCGATGCACGATGGCAAGTACACCGTGACCTGCGGCAAGACCGAGACGGCGCTGACGGTGGTCGCCGATGCGCAAGCCAAGCCGATGCTGAAGGCCGCCAGCTTTGAAAAGTCACCGCGCAAGTGGCAGGCCTACGCCCTCGCGCGCAACAACGCCGGCATCTACTACTACGTCGATCACAACTACATCGATCGTCGCGATGGCGATGACAAGGCCGGACGCAACTTTCGCCTATTCATCGGACCCAAAGGCAACTTGAAGCTGCAGAAGATGACCAACATCGTCTCGGACTCGGAAGGCGATGTGTTTTCGACCAAGACCGGCAGCATGCGCATGGTGCTCGGCAAAAAAGAGCCAACGTGGATTCAAAAGGGCAAGTCCAGCGCGCTGTTGACCGTGCCGATCGATGAGAACATGGCGATGATCTACACCGAGCTGGGCATCTACGCGGGTGAGCGATTGGGGACGCCCTGCGACGACCTGTAGGCGACGCAGTCTGCACATTTTGCGCCGGCCACTGCACGAGTTCGCGGCCCCGGGGAAGTCGGCATTGAGTCGCTGTGATTCGATCGCATAAGCTGATCGATACTGTGACGGCTCTATACCAACCGCTTGTAGACCTCCTTAACGTAGACACATGGGCGCGGCAGGCCGCCGTTTCGCGCCTGGATGTGGGACAGCCCGCGGCTCGCTTTGCGCTGCGACGCGCGCTGTGGCAGGACTCCGATGCAAGCGTTCGAGCCGCCGCCGCGCTGCAGCTTGGGCGATGCAAGTCCGTTGCCGATTCTCCGACGGTGGTGGATGTCGCAAGCTGGCTGGGCGATGCCTGTGCCGATGAAGCGCCCTTGGTGCGTGAAGCGGCGCTGCGCGGCTTGGCTCGCCTTTCGAATCGTCTGCCGGTGCTGTCGCGCGCCGAGCTAGCCAAGCAGGTCGGCAGCCTGGCCCACAGCGACCTGATCTGGTGGGTCCGGCGGGCGGCCCTGCTGTCGTATGCGGCCCTGCTGTCGCTGCAGGCCGAGCGTGCCATTCCTCTTCTGCGGGCGATGCTGGGCGATCCATTCTGGCGCGTGCGACACGCAGCCGCGCAAGCGCTGTACAACATCGGCCTGCGCGCCCCCAGCCTGCGCGATTCGATCGTCGCACCCGCCCCCGACCTGGGCGGTGCCGCGCAAGCGGGCCTTTGGTATCTGCGATCGCGCTTTCAGCCCTCGATCGACGTGTACAGCTTTTCAGCGACGCAGCCCGATCGCACGCTGACCAACGCCGACCCCGCGGTCACCACCGCCCGCCTGCGAGCCCAAACAGCCGAAACGCTGGATCCGCACGAGCTCGTGTCGTTCTTGGCCGATCCCCACGAGCCGCTGCGTCGCTTGGCCTTGCAGCATCTGCAGACCGTGGTCCGACAGCGACAGCACCAGCACGGCGCCGAAAGTCGCGAAGTGCAGACGCTGCTGCACGCGATGCTGCCGTGGTTAGAGACACCGAACCTGCCCCGCGCTGCGGAGACCACAGGCGCCTTTCTGGATGCGCTGGGCGATCCAGCGCGCGTACTGTGCGTCGAGATCCTGGGGCGCACGCAGCCAAGTCCTGGCGCGCTGCGCTGGGCAGCCAGCTATGTCGCGCACACGCAGTCGGTCGATCTGCTGCCGGACTTGCTGCGCCACAGCGAACATCCCAAGGCCACCGCGCGGGCTGCGGTGTTCGCCGCGCTGCTGTCGCTGCACCCACGCGATTCGCTGCCATCGATGGATCCACATGCGGCAAGCGAGCCGGATCCCCGCCGCCTGGTCTGGGCCCGCGCCTTGGCCGATGAGCGATCCGAAATTCGCAGCCTGGCGCTGATTGGCATCGCGCAGTCAACGGATGAAACGCTGCATGCGCTGGCCTGGCAGCGACCGCTGCCAGAGCTATTGCCCGTCGCACGCTTGGCGCTGGTCGACTTGGCCGCGCGTCATCAGCGCAGCGATGTGCTGGCCCGCGCCGCTCGCGATGCGCATCCCTTGGTTCGGGCCCGTGCCCTGCGCGCCCAGCTACGAAGCGAGCCAAGCCTTGACAGGTCAGCCGCGACCGCGATCACCCAACGAAGCGCCGATCTGGCCGACCGCGATCCCGACATCCGACTGGCCTTGCTGCCGGCCCACCCTGATCAGTGGCTGACCCTGCTTCGCGAGGATCCCGACCCTCTGGTGCGGCGGGCGGCGCTGCGCGCCCTGTCGTCGAAGCGAGCGAGGCAGGCCTTGGGTGCGCAGGCGCAGACGCAAGCGGGGCTGCTGGCCAGCGCATCCACCGATCCATGGCTGCGCACGCACGGAGCGGCGCTGCTGCGGACCGATGATGCGCCACAGCTACGCATGCTGCTGACGCTGTCGCGCGATGCCGATGAAGCGGTGCGCGCAGCGGCCACGGATGCACTGCAAGATCCCGCCATCGCGACGCTGCTGCGGGCTTGGTTGCAGGACGCGGGCTCCGAATCGATCACGCCGCCGCTCACCGAAATCGAACGAGCCGCAGCGTACGCATGGGTCACGCTGCACGAAGGACCGCAGGCCTTTGACCTGCTGGATCAGGCGAGCCGATCGGCGAACGAGCCCGCACAGGTACGCAGCCTTTTGCCGTCGCTGCGCTTCCTGGCCAGCAATGGGGCAGAGCTGCCGCCGGAAGAGTCTCCGTCGGCACGGCCCGCGCCGGTTGAAGCACCTGCGGCTTCGATTCAACGCCGCGTGCTGGGCAGAACGGGGATCGCGGTGTCTCCGATGGGGCTGTCTGGCGCGTACGATCCGCCGCTGTCTGCGATGTACCGCGCGCGCCAAGCCGGTGTGAACCTGTTCTTCTGGGAGCCGGGGTATCTGAAGCTGACGCGCTTCTTGCGACGCCAGTGTCAGCAAGGCCCCAAGGTCCGCAAGGACTTGGTGATTGTCGCCGGCAGCTTCGAAGGCGATCGCATCGGCATCGAACAAGACGTGGCGCGCGCCCTGCGCCGTCTGCGGACCAGCTATCTGGATGTCCTGCTGTTGCTGTGGGTGCGATCGCCAGAGCGCTTGTCGCAAGAAGCGCTGGACTGTCTGCGTGACCTCAAGCGGCGCGGCAAGATTCGCGCGTTTGGTTTTTCGACGCATCAGCGCGATCTGGCAGAAGCCGCAGCCCAATCCGGAGACTGGGATGTCTTGATGCTTCGTCACAGCGCGGCGCATCCCGGCGCGGAAGATCGCTTGCTGCCCTTGTGTGCGCAAAAGCAGATCGGCGTAATCACCTTCAGCGCGCTGTCGTACGGCCGCTTGTTACGACCGCAGCCGGTGACCAATGACTCTGTTCTGGGTTCTGCGCCAGCCAACGAAATGAACGCGCACGAATCTGATCGCGGCGCGCACACGCTGCCTGCATCGCTGGATGGAATCGGTCCATTGCCGACGGCGGCAGAGTGTTATCGCTATACGCTAAGCCAGGTCGGCGTCAGCGCCTGCTGGAGTGCACCACGCAGCTACATCGAGCTTGTCGAAAACATTGAAGTGCTGGCGGCGCCCGCGCTGCCCGCTGCGGACTGCGCTCGCCTGCGCCGACAGGGCGAGCTAGTTCATGCGGAAGATCGACGCTTCCGTGCATTCCTGCGCAAAGGAAGCGATGGCGCGCCTGAGCTATTGGCCGAGATCCGCCCGCCTGAGCAGCTGCCCGTGGCGGTATCCGCAGCCGAAGGTTCGTCGCATTCGTACACGGCATGGGGCGTCGACATCCCGCCCAGCCAACAATCGGATCCTGTGCCGGACGCGCCGCACGGTGAGCGGAACGAAGACCTAAGCGGGTCACTTCGCGCTTTGTTGGAAGCCGGTGCACCACTTGAAGATCCAGCCCTGCCCCCACATGAAGTGCGGACCGACCCGCTGGACTTCGACGGGGAAGGACGCACCGTGTGGACGGCGGAAGACGTCGCAGAGCCGGGCCGATCGCATGACTCGTCCCGCGGATCGGACCGCGGAACCGCACGCGCCCTGTGGATGCAGAGCAATTCTTGGCCCACCTGGCCGTTAAGATCGTTGTTGTCCCGACGCCGCAAACCTGAGAAGATGTGACGGTCAGAGGTGCTCTTGCGGCCTGGAATCGAGTCCCTAACGCCGCTTGTTCTGCAGGTTGCGGTGGGGGTTCGCGAGCTAGCTTCCATGCTGCGATGGAACGTCGCGGCTGATCATGACTGGCACTGAAAGATGCAGTGGGACGAGAGGCCGCTTGCGGCTTTTCTCCTCTCGTCCACCGCTGTGAGCAAGTAGCTGGGCCGCAAGAGCACCGCTGTGTTGCTAGCTGTTCTGTGAACGTCTGAACCTGCACGCCCGATGGCGGAGTCCCTCGTGAGTCTGGCAGCCCTACTCGTTCAGCTGAAACCTCTGCTTTCCGCACCACACGAAAACTTGGGCGCCATCACGGACCTGCTGCGACGCCATCGCGACCTGGCAGAGTACGACGTGGCCCGCTACTGGGTGTCGCGCTTTGTCGGGCCCCAGCTTGAAAAAGAGCTGCGCAGCGCGGACCCACGCCTCCGTCGACAGGCGGCAGTCTCCGTGCGCTATCTGTGCACGCGCAAGACCGCGAGTCAGCTGTTGCGCCCCTTGGTGAAGGAAGCCGATCTGGGCGTTGCGGTGCGCGCGCGCGCATCGATGCGGGCGCTGAAGCTCGACGATGTCGCGCTGCCGGACAGCCGCTATCCAGCGCCCAAGCCCGGCACCGACCGCATCGGTGGCTGGAATGTCACCGGCTGGTGCTTTGGTCTATTTCCACACATCCATCGCTGGTGGCGCAAGCGCGGCAAGACCGAACAGCCGGCGAAAAAGACGCTGCTGGAACAGCACAAGCTGCCGACGCTGACCAGCGAAGCAGAGCTATTGTCCTGGCTGGGGCTGAAGCGCCGCAAGGATCTGCTGCGGCTGCTGCGACCGGGCTGCGGAACGGGATCGCCGTATGTTGAGTTCACGATTCCCAAGGCCAGCGGTGGCACGCGCACGATCAGCGCTCCACGGGCTGCGCTGAAGAAGATCCAGCGGCGGATACTCGACGAGATCCTGGCCAAGCTGCCGGTCCACGGGGCCAGCCATGGCTTTGTGCGCGGACGATCCGTTCTGACCAATGCCAAGCCCCACAAAGGCGCGGCGTTGGTGATCAAGATGGACCTGCGCGACTTCTTTCCAACCATTCACTACCGTCGTGTCGTCGGTCTGTTCTTGCGGATCGGGTACGCAGAAGAAGTCGCCCATGCGCTGGCCGGCTTGTGCACCCATCGCGCCAAGCTGGCCGATGGCTTTGTGCTGTGGCCGGGCGTGCTGCCACAGGGCGCACCGACCTCGCCAGCGATTGCCAACCTGCTGTGCCGTCGCCTGGATTCGCGGCTTAGCGGGCTGGCCAAAGGCGCGGGCGGCGTCTACACCCGCTATGCCGACGACCTGACGTTTTCGTTCGCCAAGGTGCCCGACAAGGGCATTGGTCGCTTTGCCTGGTGGGTCGATCAGGTCTGCCAACAGGAAGGCTTCGTCGAAAACACGGCCAAGCGACGCGTGCTGCAGCGACACAATCAGCAGCGCATCACGGGCATCGTCGTCAACAGCGGGCTGCACATTCCGCGCGCGGCGCGCCACAACTTCCGCGCCTTGCTGCACAACATTCGCTTGGACGGCCTGGCCGCGCATGCTCGAGGCCGCAAGGACTTCCGCGCGTACCTGTTGGGCTTTGCTTCGTACGTGCGCATGGTGCAGCCCGCGCTGGGACGCGCGCTGCTGTCGGATGTGCGAGCCGTGCTCAAGGCGGATCGCACGACCGCCAAGACCTAGCGGTCGCTGCCCATCGATTGATACAGGGCTGATAAGATGCGCGCCCATGTCGCAGACTGCTGACGCGCATCGCTATCCAACCTTTCCCGTACTGACCAATCAGGTGGTGCTAATCACCGGTGCTTCAAGCGGCATCGGCGCAGCGTGCGCGCATGCCTTCGCGCAGTCTGGCTGCCGATTGATCGTGGCAGCCCGCCGCAGCGATCGCCTGACCGACCTGGCCCGCGCACTGCTTCAGGAAGGCGCGGCCCAGGTCCACTGCATCAGCCTGGATGTGCGCGATGCAGCCGCGGTTGATGCTCTGCTGCCGTCGCTGCCCGAGCCGCTTCGGTCGATCGACATCCTGATCAACAACGCGGGATTGGGACGCGGTCGCGACAAGCTGCACGAAGGCGATCCGCAGGAATGGGACGAGATGATCGACACCAATGTGAAGGGCCTGCTGCGCGTCAATCGCGCAGTGCTGCCTCAGATGGTGGCGCGCGATCACGGGCACATCATTCACATCGGCTCGATCGCCGGTCGCACGGCTTATCTGGGGGGCACGGTGTACTGCGCCAGCAAGGCAGCCGTGCACATGATCAACGAATGCCTGAAGCACGATCTATTGGGCACGCAGGTGCGCGTTTCCACCGTCGACCCCGGCATGGTGCAGACCGAATTCAGCGTCGTGCGCTTTCGCGGTGACGAACAGCGAGCAGCAGCCGTGTACCAAGGCATGACGCCGATGACTCCGCAGGATGTTGCAGAGTCCGTGCTGTTCTGCGCGTCCCGTCCGCCCCACGTCAACATCAGTGAAGTGGTGATGCTGGCCACCGACCAGGCGTCGCCGACCCTGGTGCATCGCCGACCCGCGCCGTAATGCAGCGGCATCCAACTGGCATGAAGGGAAAAGACAGGACTTCGTTGTGGCATGCGTGCGGATCAGCTGCGCGCTTGCTTGGCCACCGGCCACGCGACGCATGGGCGTTGGCTTTGTCGTGCGCGCTATCGACCGGCTGCTTTTATGGCAGCCCACCCCGTGTCGGAGTGCCATATGACACAGCGGTGATCCCGGGCTGTCCCAACGAAGCGGATGGATCGCTGTCCGGCTGTCAGAAAGAACGTGCCGCCTGGGCCGCCGTCCTGTGGGAACGTGGCCAAGCCGCCAGCTTCATCACGTCGGGTTCGGCCGTCCATACGCCGTACGTCGAAGCAGAGAGTCTGGCGGCCGCGATGACCGCGCTGGGTGTGCCCCGGGATCGCATCTACTTGGATCCGCATGCGCTGCACACCGATGAAAACATGCGCAACGCAACCCGCATCGCGCGCGAGCTAGGCTTTTCCCACGTCGCGGTCGCATCGCACGGAGCGCAAGCCAAAGGGGGCTGCGGCATGATCACGTCGTGGGGCCTTTTGTGCACGGCGCTGCCCCTCGATCGCCCCGCCGCGCGCGACAAGCTGAAGCAGGGGGCCACAGCGCTTGCGATCGCGCCCATGCGACGCCGCGCGGACTTTCGCCCCTTGGCCGACGTCGAAGCGGACCGCGAAAAAGTGACCGGCCACAGCCGCCCGCGATCGGCCGTTCTGTATCCCAAGATGTGGCTGCGTCGAGCCTTCGGGGCCGAGACGCCCGCCCCATGGCTGCCGCTTCCCCCGCCGCAGCCTGCGTACCTGCGCTTTTCTGACGCGAACTACAGCGACAGCGCGCGATAGCCGAACAAGCGCACGCGCCGCAAGAAGACATCCAAGATCAGAAGCGCGATTGCTGCGCCCACCAGGAACATCCAAAGCGGTCGCAGGAAGCGCAGCTTTTCGTCGCCGCGATCCAGAACTCGATCCGCCTGTTCCAGCCGCGCGCCGCCCGTTGCTTGCGCCACGCGATTCAGCAGATCAAGGTCGGGTGGAATCGCCAGGTACTCGCGAGCATACGAGACCGACAGCGTGCCCCAAGACTCCGCGACGACCGGACCGGGCTGGGTCGTGCCCCCCGTGCTGGACGGAGGACTGCGGTGGACCGCCCGCAGCAGAAAGGCGCCGGTGCGTGGCAGATACGCTTCCGCTTCATACCGACCGGGAGCAGTCTGCGGCAGCGGCAGACTTAGCACGGGCTTTTGCCGCAGCGCCGTCGAAGGATTCGCACCGGTCGCGGCATTCAATAGCGCCGCTTCATCGCGCCCGGGATCGTTGGCATAGATCTCTAGCTGGGTATCCAGCCCCGATACAAAGCGATCATCGCTGGACACCGCATCGACGCGCACCTGGACATAGGGCGGGACGGCCGCTGCCTGCAGCTGATATCCCGGGCCGCGGTTCTTGCTGTCGTGTCGCATCGACGACCGCACCAGCTGAGCCCCAAATCGCGCATATCCCGGCCAGCGCAGCCAGTCGACCGCCCCGCGGTTCTTGACGTCGCTGGTGAAGGCCACGACTTGACCAAGTCCCTGCCGCCAGCGCACCAGCAGCGGCTCGCCCTGTGGCGACACCAAGATCACTTCGGACATCGGCTTGCTCTTGGTCGACACATAGCCGCGCAGGGCCGGCGCGCTCTCCATCCCGACGCCATCCAGAAGCTCGACGTACTTGGCCACCACCGGTCGCACGCGATCTTCGACCAGCGCCGATCGCGCGACCTGCGTCGTCTCTTTCGTGAAGATCTTGGGGATCGAGCTTTCGTCCTGCGTGAAGTAAAAGCGCCCGCCGCCATTTTCCGCGATGGCCGTCAGCAGCGTCTGATCCGCGCCCGAGCCAACGCCAACCGTCGACACCGTGATCTTCTGCGCGACCATCTGATTGACCAGCTCCAGGATGCCTTGGTATTCGGCCTGGCCATCGGTCAGCAGGATGACGTGCTTGATGCGCGCCGTCGCGGCCGCTAGCTGCTGATACGCCTCTTGCAGTGGAGGCAGAAGCTGCGTACCGCCCCCTGCGGTCAGCCGCGCGATGTCGCTGCTGATGCGCACGCGGTTCTGCGCCCGCTGCAGCCGCACCAGCGGAATGGCTTGGCTGTCGAACGCAACGACACCGATCAGATCGTCGCCGCCCAGCATCTCGGCCGTGGCACGCGCGGCGTCTTTGGCCAGCTCTAGCTTGCGGCCGCTCATCGATCCCGATCGATCGATGGCGAGAACCAGGGCCAGCGTGGGCTGGTCGCGCTTCTTCTCTTGTTCGAAGCGCACGGGCAGGATCTTTTCAAGCTGCGTGCCCTGATAACCGCCGGAGCCGAAGCTGTTCTCGCCACCGGCCATGATGAAGCCGCCGCCGTAGTCGCGGACATAGCTTTCAATGGCGACCATCTGCGCTTGGCTTACCACCGTCGCTGCTACATCGGACAGCAGCACCAGATCGAAGCCCAGCAGATCTTTGGTGTGGCTGGGCAGGCCATAGGGACCACGTGTCTCGACCTCGATGTTTTCGCGCGTCAGCGCCTGCGCCAGATAGCCTTTGGCAGCGGTCTCGCCTTCGATGTAAAGGACGCGCGGGCGACCGCGAGCAAACAGCGGCAGCAGCGCCTGGTTGTTGCTGGCAAAGCGATCTTTCAGCGTCGCACCCGGCAGAGCACCAAGCTGCACGCGATAGCTCTTCACACCAGCACTGTCGATCTGGCAGCGGAAGCGCAGCAGGTTGCGACCGGCGGCCAGATCCACATCGCGGTGTCCGTCGCCTGGGTTCTCGCGCTCGCCCTGCCCGTAGCTTTCGAACAGCGTGGCGCGAACCCGCTGCGGTTCGCTGCTGAACACTTCGGCTTCGACCGTAAACGGTGCGCCGACCTTGATCGCACTCGCTTCTCCGCTGTCGCTAAGCAGGTGCAGATCGCGAACCAGCACTTCGGTCGCGCCTTCTGTGGGCAGCTCGACATAGCTCACGCGCACGCCGCGCCGCCGCGCCGAAAGAGCTTCGGATGTGATGTCGCCCTCGGTCTGATTTCCGTCGGTAAACAGCACAGCACGGCGCAGCGTATCTGGCGCGTGCAGGCCATAGCTCAGCTGCAGAGCGACTTGCAGGTTGCTGGCGTCCGGATGCAACCAGGCCTGCGCTTGCGCGCGATGGCCTTCTGGACCGCGCAAGATCTCCAGATCTGTGGCCCGTTCCCAGCTTCGCGGACTGGGCAGGACCGAGGGCCGACCAGCGAACGTCACCACGTGCAGATCGTCGCCTTGCGATTGCGCGCGCGATCGCAGCGCATCGATGTGATGCGCGACCTGGCCAAGCTGCGCATCGCTGACCGAGTCCGATACATCGACCAAGGCCACCGCGGATACGCGCGTGCGTTCTTGCAGATACGCGGGCTTGGCCAGCGCCAACGCCACGCAGAAAAGCAGACCCGTGCGCACCAATAGCTGCGCCACAAGCTGCAGTCGTCCCATGTCAGTCAGCGACGTGCGAAGAGCCGGCCAAAGCAGCGGTCCCAGCGCAAGCAGCAGCAAGGCGCTCGGGCGTTCCACGACCAGCACGCGCGATCCCAAGGCCAGGCCCAGCGCTTTCGCATCGACGCGCGCAGTTCCCGAAAAAGCCAAGCCGGTCTGCAGCCAAGCGGGCGGATGGGACAACACCATGGCTCCGCCGATGAACACAGCCAGCGCCGCAGCCAACGACAGCAGCGTCGTCCACAAAAGACCGCGGCCGCCGCGACGGTGCGCGAACCACAGAAGCAGGCCGCTGCACAGCGCGAAGGCGACCAAAAGACCGCTCTGCTGACCGGCAGACAGACCGATATCACGCAGCGCGATCATATGGTCCACCGTCGGTGATAGCTCCACCACTCGATCGCCAGCAGCCCAAAGACGGCCAGCAGCAGATACGGCCACAGCGTGCGGCGCAGCGCGCGTTCACCCGGCACCGGAGCCGGCAAGACCTGGGATCCCGACCGCAGCGAATCGTGCAAGCGCACCGCCGATTCATTGGGGTCGCCCAGGTTGGCGGCAAAGCGCAGCGGCACGCCATCGGTCAGCGACAGTTCATAGAAGCCGACACGCTGGCCGTAGTGCAGGGCATAGCCTTCGCTGACCGGCACCGTCAGCAGATCGCCGTCGGGCAGCAGCAAGTTGGCGGTCGCCGACAGCGGACGCGGAGCGCCCCCTTTGCGCGCGCGATCGGACAGCGGGAGGCGCCAGATCTGCCCGGTGCGTCGACTGCCCAGGTCTTCATCGACCTCGCCAGCGAACCAGTCGAGCGTGTTCATCAGCAGCAGCGGAAAGGCCACGCGCAAAGGCAGATCACTGACCCGCAGATCGAAGCCCAGCGCGATGCTGCGGCGCAGTCCGTAGCGGGTGTTTTCTTCGCGCGCGACCATCAGCGCCTGCTTGAACATGCTGGCCAACGGACGATCGCCGGGCTGCAGCGCAAACACCGAGCTACGGCTCATGTTGACGTCGGTCAGCGACACCCAGCGCAGGCTTGGATGGTTGGCATCGACATCCGTGATCAGCGGTGATTTGACGAGGCCGCTTGTGGCAAACGGACTGTCGGGCCCCTGCGGATCCAAATAGATCGCGTGAGCATTGGGCGGCGTCTTAGGCGTGTACGCGTCGAAAAGAATCGCGTCATAGCGATCGGCGCGAGCCGCGTCGTAGGAGTTTGGATGCACTCGCTCGACGATCAGGTGGTTTTCTTCGCCCGCTCCTGTGGCCAACAGAGCGCCTTCCAGAAACAGGTTGCCGCGCGTGACAATCAGGACGCGCTGTCGCTTGCGCTCGGGCAAGACGGTGAAGGCGCGGTCGTCCAGCGGCAGCAGATCTCCGTCGGGAAATCCGGCCAGCTGCAGCCGCGCTTCGATGTTGCGTCCGGCCCCCGACAGGTTGTTGTAGATGCGCTCGACCGCTTGATTGGGCGGCAACATCAGCGTCTGCACGTCGACAACTTCGCCGTCTTGACGAAGCTCAAGGATCGCTTTTTGGGGCGAACTGGCCGCGGTCAAGCCATCGGTCGTCACGCCCGATGCCACCTGGCTGGGAAACCACTGCAGACGGACCAGCACTTCGTAGCTCAGGCGATTGCGGCGATAGCGACGCACCGAAAGGGCGGTGATGGCGGCGTTGCCTGGCGCCCGATCTGCCATGCCAATCGCGCCCTGCGGCAAGGGGGAAAAGCGCACGTCGATGTCTTGGCCCGCGACCAGGGCCCCCAGGCTGGCTTCGTCGAATCCTCCGTCGGAAAACAGCACGACGGTGGGATTGGGGCGACCGCGCAGAAGGGCACGGGAAAGCTCCAGCGCGGACGGCAGATCGGCGCCGGTATCGCGCGCCTGCACGCCATCAATCTGCGCCAGCAGATCCTGTTCGTCGTACGAAAGTCCGCCCATCGGCGCCGGCTGGCCGTCCAAAGCAACGACCACCGCCAGATCATCGCCTCCCAGTGATCGAACAAAGTCGCGGGCCTGCGACTGCGCCACCGAAAGACGAGTGGCCGGCGGCTTGGCAGGACCAGCTGCCATTCGCGCCTGCATCGACGCCGAGGCATCAATCAGCAGCACCAGGCTACGCCCGCTCTGCGATCGACCGAGTCGCGGATCGCCCAGCGCCGCCACCAGCAGGGCCAAGATCACGATCTGGATCAGCAGCGAAAGCAAGCGCAGCAGCTTGCGCCACCAGCGCGTCGCTTCGCTGCGCTGTAGCACCTGCTGCCACAGCTTGACGAAGGGCACTTCCACCCGCCTTCGCTGTTGCCGCAGCAGGTACAGCAGGGTCAGCGCCGCCGCCGACACCGCGAAGATCAAGGCAAGCTGCTGCACGGCCAGGCCCAGGAAGCTCATCGCAGGAAGCCTCCTTCACGCAGGACACGCAGCATCAGATCTTCAAAGGGAACGTCGGTGTTGGCGCGCAGATAGCCGATGCCGCGAGCGCCGCAGAATGCTTCCAGCGTGTGGCAGTACTCGGCATGAACCTTGGCATAGGCCGCGCACATCGCATCGGTCAGCGTCACCTGGCGCCCTTCGCCGGTCTCCATGTCGAACAGCTCCAGATCGCCGCGAAGCTGCGGCTGCGCTTCGCGGGGATCGATGATCTGGATCACAGCGGGCTCGAAGCGGTGATAGCGCAGCAGGTTCAGCGCCTCTTCGTACCCGGCTGCGTCATAGAAGTCGGACAGCACCACGGCCACACCACGGCGCCGTGTCTTGTGCACAAACTCCGAAATCGCGGCGCGCAGATCGGTCTGGCCCTTGGGCGTCAAGCTCGACAGGAAGTCGAAGACTTTGAAGATGCGACCCTTGCCGCGCGCCGCCGGTAGCTGATCCGAAATGTCTTCCGCAAACGCGTGCAAAGCGACGCGATCCAAGTTGGAAAGCCCAACGTAAGCCAGCGCGGCCGCCACCTGCGCGGCATAACCCAGCTTGGCGATGCGGCCATCGCGCCCCGCCTGTAGAAGCGGCGATCCTTCCCCCGGCGAGCCCAAGCGCATCGACGCGCTGCGATCGACCAGGATGTAGATGTACAGGTCTTCTTCTTCTTCAAACAGCCGCAATAGCAGACGATCCATGCGGCCATACACAGCCCAGTCCAGATAGCGCAGGTCGTCGCCCGGCGTGTACTGGCGATGATCGGCGAATTCGATGCCAGCGCCTGTCTTGCGTGATCGACGCTCGGCCCGCAGGCGACCGGCGAAGACTTTTTTGGCGACGATGTGCAGGTACTCAAGCTTCTTCAGGAAGGCCTGATCGAAGCCGCTCTGTGCTGCGCTGGTCTCGTCGCGGGTCGCCATGGGCAGTCAGAAATAGCCGGCTAGGCGCTGCGGCTGGCCGAAGGGGCTGCGGGGGTCGAAGCCAGGCTGGCCAAGTCAGACGCGGTCTCGGGCGTGCGATCCAAGATCGACCCGATGATGTCGTCGGGATCGACGCCTTCGGCCTGTCCTTCAAAGTTCAAGATCAGGCGATGGCGCAGCGCCGGACGCGCCACTTTTTGCACGTCGGCGCAGGACGCGGCAAAGCGGCCGTCCAGAAGCGCCATCACCTTCGCCCCCAAAAGCAGAGCCTGCGCACCGCGCGGCGAAGCACCATAGCGAACGTAACGACGTACGGGATCGCGCTCGCCCTTGCCGGCCTTCGCGTCCGGCTTGCCACTGGTTGGTGGACTGCTGCCGGCATCCGGGTGCGTTGCCCGCAGCACGCGAATCGCAAAGTCCTGCACGCTGCGCGCGACTGGCACTTGCCGCACCAGGGCACGCAGCGTCAGAAGCTCCTCTCCGCCGATGACTTTTTTGGCATGCACGGGATGATCGGTCGTCGTGCGATCCAAGATCGTGTGCAGGGCCTGTCGCGACGGAAATTCCACCTTCAGCTTGAAGAAAAAACGGTCTAGCTGCGCTTCCGGCAGCGGGTAGGTGCCTTCCATTTCCAGCGGGTTCTGCGTCGCCAAGACAAAAAACGGCGAGGGCAGCTGGTACGTGGTCTTGGCCACCGTCACCGTCTGTTCTTGCATGGTCTCAAGCAGAGCCGACTGCGTCTTGGGCGTGGCGCGGTTGATCTCGTCGGCCAAGACGATGTGCGCAAAGATCGGGCCGCGCTGGAACTCGAAGCGGCGACGCTGTCCATCGGTGCCGGCCTCTTCGATCAGCATGTTGGTACCCAAGATGTCGGCGGGCATCAGGTCCGGCGTGAACTGCAGGCGAGAAAACGTCAGGTCGACGGCTTCGGCCAAGGTGCGGACCAGCATGGTCTTGCCCAGGCCCGGCACGCCTTCCAAAAGCACGTGGCCGCCCGACAGCAGCGCGACCAGGACCCCGGTGACGATCTCGTCGTGACCGACGATGACCTCGGCGATCTCAGAGCGCAGGCGCTGCACTCGCTGGCGAAACGCATCGACCTGCCCGCGCATCTGTTCCGGCGAAAGTGCCGTCCCGCCCGCCACCGTGTTGTCCATGTCCGTCTCTCCGTCTGTTGCAAAGGCTGCTTGCGCAAGGTCCGCTGCTCGGCTGCCCGGGTCGGCTGAACCGCCCAGGCCCCGCGACATGCCCGCGGGTCCCGTCGCTTCGTCCGGCCAGTTTATTCGCGCGGCTTGATCATCTGGAAGTAACGCTTCACATAAAAGCGATAACCGGGCGGCACGCGCTGCTGCGTCATGGCGCGCTCGGACACCGCGGTGTAGTCGCCGTACACGCGACGATAGGGCTGACTGGCGAAGCCTTTTTCGGCGGCGCCCAAGATCGTCTCGGACCGCGTCGGGCCAGCGCCTTCTTTGCCATAGACCCGCGACAGGCGCCGCTTGCTGTCAAGCTGCGTCGGGTCGCCCTGGAAGTTGGGGTCATGACCGCTGCCCGGTCGATCGGCCCCCGGCTGCTGCGAGCCCGGCCCGCCGGGACCATTCTGTCCCTGACCAGGCCCCGGACCCCGACTGCCCTGGCCCAAGCCGGGAATGATCACGGGATCGTTGCCCTGCCCCAAGAGCAGCATCTGCTGCCCATCTTTGCCCTGGCCTTCGCCTTCGACCAGCACGTCACTGTCGCCGCCCTGGCCCTGCTGACCTTGGCCTTGACCCTGACCTTGGCCGCGAGCCCGGTTCATAAAGTCCTTCATCGAACCGGACATGCCCTGGCCTTGCGCACCTTGGCCCTGCTGACCCTGGCCCTGCTGACCCTGGCCCTGCTGACCTTGGCCTTGCCCGCTGCGCCCAACCCGACGCAGCACCTGCTTGATCGAGCCCAGCGCGATGGTCACCGGCCCCCGCCCGCCCTGGCCTTGGCCTTTTTGCCCCTGGCCCTGACCTGGCTGCGGCTGTCCGTTCTGTCCTTGTCCTTGGCCCATGCGGCGTAGCTGTTCCTGCAGGCGCTGCATGTCTTCCATCATCTTTTCCAGCGCCTTGCGCTGCTCTGGAGTCATGCGGTCCAGCTGCTTCTGCATCTCCTCAGCGGCCCGCTGCATGTCGCGCTCCAGCTGCTCTAGCTCGCGCCGCGCTTGCTCGCGTTCCTGCCGGTCGCGCTCCAGGTTTTCCAGGTCGCGCTGGACTTTCTTTAGGCGCCGCTCGCTCTCTTCATCTTGCGGGTTGTCCTGCAGCTTCTTCTTTAGGCGCCGCTCTTCTTCTTCCAGCTCTTGCCGACGCTGCGTGTCCTTTTCGGCCTGCGACTTGTTCTGCCACTCGTCCTTGTTCTTCTGCAGACGACGCTCTTCTTCGCGCTGTTCGGCATCGCGCTTGGCCTCTTGCCGCAGTCGCTGCAGCTCCTCTTGCACTTTCTTTAGGCGCTCGGCCGCGTCCTTGTCGTTTGGGTTCTTCTGCAGCTGCTCTTGCAGGCGACGCTCTTCGGCTTGCAGCTCTTGCATGCGTCGAGCCCGCTCTTCCGCCTGCGCCCGATCCTTTTCGTTCTGCCGGGCTTTTTCCGCGTCCTCGGCTTTTTGCTTGTCCCTGGCTTGGGCCAGACCGCGGGCCGCGCGCTCGAAGGCCTGCGCCATGGCTTGGCGGTCGCTCTTTTCCTCTGCGCGTTGGGCCTTGGCCTTCGCCTCGCTGGCCAGCCGCTTCAGCTCCGCCTGAGCCTTGGCCAGATCTTCTTTGACCAGCGCCTGACCCAGCTCTTTGGTCAGCTTGGCCTCGGACAGCTCGCTGCCGGCCTTGCGCAGTCGCTCTTTCAGCTCTTCCAGCGCGCCCTCTTTGCCTTGCATCAGGCGCTGCTCTAGCTCGGACAGCTTGTCGAAGGCCTCTTTGCGCGTTAGCTCGCCGCGCTCGACCTGCTGCAGCAGCTTCAGTAGCTCGCGCAGGATCGATGCCGCTTCTTGGTCCCCGCGCTTTTCGGCCTCGGCCAGCAGGCGGGCAAGCTCGTCTTTTTCTGGCTCGATCAGCTCGGCATCGACGACAAGCCGCGCCTCTGCGGGCGGGGCCGCGGTCGGCGGTTGGGGCGGCGGCGAAGCCGATCGCGGCAGCCGCACGAACAGAGCCAGCAGCAAAAGCAGAACCGCCGGCACGGTCCAGCCCAGGTGCTGCGGCAGATGAAAGGGAGCGGCGCGAAACGGCTCGACGCGCTGGGCGGCTTGCTCGGCATCGGCCATGGCTAGCTCGCGCAGGGCCGCGGCTTCCCCAAGCGGCGATGGAGGTGGCGTGCTGCCCACCCCCGCGAACTGCAGCGCCGACGCCAAGCGGTCGTTTAACGCATGGCTGTGGTCGATGCGCGCCGCCACCTGCAGCGGGTCCACCCGTCGCAGCGCTCCCAGGACGGCCGCCAGCAGCACAAGGCCAAAGACCAGCCACGCGCCCTGGGAAAGCTGCGTCGCGGTCAGCCGACCGAAGCGGTAAAGGACGGTCGCCGCGAAGCTCAGCCCCAGCCCGACAAGCAGGCCATAGACGCAGTACTGCAGGGCCCGCTGCAGACGCAGTCGCCGACGGACCCGCGACAGGGCCCGCTGCACGGCAGACAGCCGAGCCAGGGCAGGCTCAGACGTCGCGGCATGGGACGGTGCGGAAGACGGCTGCATCAGAGGAGAATAGGGTGAGTGTACAGGGCGCCGCGGCTATTGACGAGGCACCGAGCGGTGCATATGCTGGCCCTTGTCTTGATGTTCCCCAATCGGGGGCGAAACGGTTTCGACGGGGGTGAACTCCGCAGAAGGTCGCGTGTCGAGGCTCCGCTACCTCGTAAATCCACCGGAAAAGCAACAAACGCGAACGATAACGCGTACGCTCTCGCTGCTTAATACACAGTAAGAGAGCCGCCTCTCTCGGGTAGGGTCCGTGACCCGAGAAGGGGTGTCAAAATAGCCGGGCTAGCGATCCCTGATGTCCGTCGCGGGGAGAGCGAAACCAAAGACGGAATAGCCCGAAGCGGGGCTCGCCGGTAGGCGCCGCAAAGGGTGAATCAAATACCGGCTACACACGTAGTGGCCCCTGTGAAGCACTTTCGGACCCGGGTTCAACTCCCGGCGCCTCCATGGAAGCCCACCGACGCCAGAAAGCCTGGGTCGGTGGGCTTTTTTCTTTCTAAACCGCTCTGTTGCCCATTTGCTGCCCACGCTCTGGCGGGCCACCTGGGCCCACCCGGCGCTCGCAAGGGACCTGGATATGCGGAGCCGACTGCCCATGGATAGCCCCCGCCGTGGTGTCTCGATCGTGCTGTTCTTGCTGACGGTGCTGCTGTTGGCGCAGAGCTACCGCATCGTCCGCGGCGACCGCGCCCTGATCCGCTATCTGGAGTCGCGATGATCGAGCTTCTGCGGTCCCTGCCCGCCTCTGCCTTTGTCTTGTGGGGCGCCGGGCTGGTCGTCGTGATGGGCCTGCGCAGTCGCCTGTCGCCCTATGCCCTTTTGGCCGGGCTTGTGCTGCTGGCCATCGGCGCCGAGCTTGCCTGCTTCGACGGACGGCCGCACCTGACCGAAAAGTTTGACGCCACGCTGTTCGCCTGGGCGCGGACCCTGCAGCTACGCGGGGCCGTTGGCGCCCTGGGCCTGATGCTGTGCATCCCGCTGGGCCAAGCCGTCGGCCGCCTGGCAGGGCCCTCGATGGGACCGCGGACGGGCGGACTTTGGGGCGGGCTGGTCCTGGGATCGTTCTCGCTGGGTCTGTTGGGATCCAGCGTCCATGTCCTTTCGACCTTCCCGACCGTGCTGGCCGTTGAACGACCGGCGACCGAGCGCCTGGCGATGCTGTCGCGCGCCGTCGATGCTTCGTGCCTTGGCCTGACCCTGGCCGCCGCCCTGGCGTCGCTGACCGCCGCCCTCTGGGCCCTGCGCCTTCTGCGCTCAGCGCGAAGCGCCTAAGACCGCTGGGCGGTTCCGGGGCGGCAGTCCCGCGCAGGCAGGCCGCGAGCTGGGTTGGCCCCGTGCATGGACTGGCGAAGCACCGTGCGGCGCTGCCAGGCTTCTGCCCCGCTCGAGGACCGCGGCGCGATTGACCTGTGTGTTGGCAGGCGGCTACCTTCGATCTTCTGATGGGGAACCGCGACGAAGACAGAGCACAGGCCGATGGCGCCACTACGCTGCCATGGGGCAATCGGAAATCGATTTATGAACACCTGCGTCGGCATCTTGGCGACGACAATGCGGGGCTCAGCCCCGACGGACAGACCCTGCCCGATGAGGGGCAGCAGGAATCGGGAGCTCTGCGTTGGGCAGCGGGCGCCCTGGACGGGGTCATGTCGCATCACATGGGCTCGCAGAGCGACCCACAAGAGCAGGTGCAGCGCATCGCGCAGGCGATCTATGCGTCGGTGGAGTCAGCGGTCGATAAAAATCACGGTGGCGATGGCACGCCGGAGGCCACCCTCTATTCGCTGCTGCGCGAGACGCGGGCGCTGCAGATCGTCGATGCGCTAAGCGAGCGCGTTGTCGAGGATCGCGCCGTGTCGCCCGGTGCTCTGCATGCCTGGGCGCGGCGCATGGTGACCACGGTGCCGGATCGCGAGCCGCTAAAAATCGCGATCGCGCTCTTGGGATTGGTCGCCATTCCGGACGATGAAGACCTGCTTTTGACCATCGGCGCTCACGATGAGTTTGCGCTGTTTGCGGGAGTCGCCGTGCTGCAGTCGCAACCAAATCCGGTACCAGCGCTGTGGCGACTGTGCCGACGCGTGCATGGCTGGGGACGGATTCACTTGATCGAGCGGCTGGCGCAGCACGATCCACTGCCCGATGCCGTGCGGCGCTGGCTGCTGACCGATGGCTATCGCAACGACGTGATGATCGAATACACCGCCTTGCAGTGCGCCATCGCGGGACGCCTTCACGAAGCCCTGCATGCGGGGCCTGTCGATGATGCGATCCTCGACGGAGCTGGCCAGATCTTGGGGGCGCTGCTGACCACCGGTGGCCCAGCCGCCACCCTGGATGACTACGAACAAGGCGCCGCCGTGCTGCCCCTGTTTTTGGAGCACATCGAACGCCGTTCGCCGCGGCTTCTGGACCTCGGTGCGGTGTACAGCCTGCGCGACTGGCTGCTCGATGACGAAGCCTGGCCTGATCACGAAGCGCGCGGCTATCAAACCGCCTGGCGTGACGATCTGCGATCTCGCTGCGCTGCGTTCTTGTCGCGACCGGCATTTGTTCCGCTGGTGCAGCAAGGCTTGCAGTCCGACGATCGACAGATCTTTTTTCAGGCGGATCAGGCCGCAAGAAACCTGGGCATCGACACCTTTGAAGCGCACTTCGCGCGGCTGGTCGCCAGGCAGTCGCAGCATCGCAATCACTACTTCGCGCTGATGCAGGATCCAAGTCCCGAACGCATCGATCGCGTGCTGCACTTCGCCGAGCAGGATCTGGACCTGCCGAGCATCGCGACCGGACCGCGAAACGAACTGGGCATGGGGCCCCAGTTTCAGCAACACAACGCGCTCGACTTTGTCTTGCAGTCGCTGGGACGCTGGCCGGGTCGGGGCACGTCGTTTGTTCGGGCCGGACTGCGCAGCCCCACCGTTCGCAACCGCAACTTGGCGATCAGCGCACTTCAGGCGTGGCCCCGCCCAAGCTGGCCGACCGATGCGCTGGCGCTCCTGAAGCAAGCACTTGCGGAGGAGCCCGATGCAGCCGTTCGCGACCGCATCGCCGAGCTTGTGCGCGCAGAGTGAAGCCCCACAGGATGTGGAATTGACCGCGCGCCTGGTTTTGGCACACCCTGCGCGCCATGCTTGTTCGCGTCCTGTACCACGACAACTGCTTTGATGGCGCCACTTCGGCGGCGCTGTTTTCCGAGTTTTACCGTCGCTGCATCCGGGCCGATGCGCGCTTTGAATTCCACGGCATGTCGCATGGGCCGGGGGATGTCTTCAAGGGAGCGTTCCGCAATCCGGACGCGTTTCCCGTCGGCGAAGATGGCTCAGGAGGGGTGGCGCATGCCTGCGTCGACTTCCGCTATTCCTCCGATCCGCGCCTGGACTTCTGGTTTGACCACCACCAGAGCGCGTTTATGTCGCCCGACGACGCGGCGCACTTCCAGGCGGTGAAGAATCCGCAGCACTTCTATGACCCGGCGGCGCAGTCGTGCAGCAAGTTCCTGGCCGATCGCTGCGCGGCCGTCTATGGCTTCGACACCGCGCCCTTTCGCGAGCTGATCGACTGGGCCGATCTGATCGACGGCGCGAAGTTCCGCGATCCGGCGCAGGCCGTCGAATGGAAGGAACCTGCGCTGCAGCTGATGACCTGGGTCGAGTCGAACCGCGAGCCGCACCTGAAGCGCCGCTTCATCGCCGATCTGACGACGCGATCGCTTTCCGACATCGCCGCGCAAGACTATGTGCAGGACGCGCTTTCGCCGATTCGCAAGCACGCCGATCGCTTCCTTTCGGCCGTGCGCGAGCGCGCGGTGTACGAAGACGGCGTGGTCTTTTTCGATGTCAGCGACCTGCAGCTTCAGACGATCAGCAAGTTCGTGCCGTATTACCTGCACCCCGATGCGCACTATGTCGTCGGCGTCATGCAGATGCCGGGGCGCACCAAGATCAGCGTCGGCAGCAACCCCTGGCAGGCCGAACGTCGCACCGCCAACATCGCATCGATCTGCAGCCGGCACGGTGGCGGCGGGCATCCAGCGGTCGGCGCGATCTCGCTACCGGCCAGCGACATCGATCGCACGCGGGGCATCGCTCGCGACATCGCTACAGAGCTACGCGGCGCGGCGCGCAGCGAGCGCTGAACATCGAAGGCGGCGACGGCACCGCGGCGACACCACTACGGTGCGTCGGATTTCCACAAAGACAGGATCTGGTCGCGCTGTGCGCGGCGGCTCAGTGCCAGCATCGCCACGTCGAGCCCGTTTTTCGGCGGCCAGTGCGAGTTGTAGTGCAGCGCGACGCTGCTCACCGCGAGCTCTTGCATACCGGTGAAGCGAAATTCGAAGCTTGGCATGTGCTGGTGGTGGTTCCGAATGCCAGCGGCTTCGAGGTACGTCAGCGGGTGCTCAAGCGGCGTGAGATCCGTATGCGGCCAGACCCCAGGTGGCATCAGGTGCCCGACGGTCAGGTTGTGCAGGATCTGCACTTCGCCGTTCTTGAATCCGTATGCACAAAACTCGCCCATGGCCCAGCCCACCTGCTGCTTGAAGTCGATCAACATCACCGAAGCGCTGGTATGCGGTAGCTGGCTGTCCGCCACAAGAACGGCACGGGCGGCATCGACCAGCTGATCAAACGACGGCGAGTGGGACGCAAGCTGCAGGGGACCCATCGGCGAATAACCGCCGGGCCCCGTAAACACGACGGCCCACACGCGATCCCAGGACTGATTCCAGACGATGCGCGGATAGCCTTGTTCGGTTCGATGGATGTGCAGGACTTGCAGTCCGGGGACGGGATAAAAGCCATTGGGCATGTGTGACTCGCTGGATGTTCAGATCAGGATGTTTTGACGATGCAGTGCCTGCTGCACCAGCAGCCAGGCTTGTCGCGGTGCGCCGCGGCTGCGCTTGCAGCGCTTGTCGACGTCATCCTGCGAATGCGCGTCGAGACCGGCTTGCCGCAAGCGAGAGACGATCGATGTGCGATCGTCGCCCGAGATCGCAAGGACGTGGCCCTGGGCAACGCCGTCTAAGACCAGGCGCAGGCTGGTGCGCCGATCCGGCGTGCGCAGCCAAACCGTGCCCAGCTGACGACCACCTTCGTCGGGCAGGCAGCGCACAAAACGGCAGGGCGACAGGGCCCGCAGCAGCCGCTTGCGGTCGAGAGCGGGCACAAAAAACAGGGTCTCTGGCTCGCTTGCGAAAGGCCAAGTGGGGGCACGCGCAGCGGACGCGGGGTCAGCGGAGCGCGGCTGTGGGTCGGCGATGGATCGATCGGTCAGCAGGCTCTTGGCAGCGTCGGAAATCCTTGGAAAGCGAGAGCCCGCAAGGTCGGCCAAAACATCGGCCAAAACATCGGCCAAAACAGACGATGCGGCGGGCCAGCGGGTGGACTGCAGGCCGGCCAGAAGCGCGTGCTGCACCTGCGGATCGGGATGCGCGCAAAGCGGTCGCAGTCGCGGCAGGATTCGCGCGGCATCGGCGTCCTGCGCGGTATGAAAGACGCGGGCAAGCCCTTCTGCGATCTGGGCCGCATCGCGCTGCTGCAAGACCTCGCGCACCAGATCATCGACCGAATGCAGCGAAAGGCCTTGCGCATCCAGCACGGCGCGCAGGCGGTCGGGCTCGTCTCCCTCGGCGGAAAGCAGGCGAACCGGCACTGGCGTTTCCACGCTGCTGTCGAAGCGGACACGCCGCAGGCCATCGCCCGCAAACCAGATCTGCACCGCATGGGGCACGCCGTGAATCAGCTGATCGCCGATCTGAAACGGTGCATAGCCGGCACGCCACAGAGCCCGCATCAGATCGCGATGCGACACGATGTCGGAAACCCACCACGCCGCGGACGCCATGCTGCGGGCTGCGATGCCAGCCTGCCACGCGGCAAACGGTCCGGTCGCCTGCCGTCGCAGCCAGGTCGCGGTGAAGTTCGACAGCCGGGGATCTTTGTCCCGCAAGATCGAGTTGGACAGAAGTGGGTTGCACGCAGCGCAGGGGGACAGGCCAGACAGCGCAACCGAGGCAAACAGTCGAGCTTCGGCATCCGCTCCGTCCAGGCACCGCAACAGCACCGCGTGCAGGCGGTCCGATTCGTCGCGCGATCTGTACAGCGCATGCAGGGCGGACAGCGACGACACGATCCGCTCTGGATCGACGTGGGCGGGATCAGCTTCCAGCGCGTCCAGCAGCGCATGGGCCGGCAGCCACGTCCGCCCGCCATCGGAAAGAGCCGCAACCTGCGCGCGCCCGGCCGCGCTGTCATCCACTTCGATCACGGCCACATCCAGAAGCTCCTGATGCTGATAGTGGATCGTCGAGTGGATCGTCGAATCGCTGGTGACAAAGCGCAGCGACTCGGGGCTCGTCAGGGTCGCAGGCGATCGATCGGCAAAGCACCAGCCAAGCGCAGCCGCGCGGTCCAGTAACACGTCGCGCAAAAGGGACTGCATGCAGATGTAGACGACGCGTCCCGGCGCTGTATCGGCAGGCACCACGGCAGCGTGCCCGGCCTGGGCCGACGACGCATCTGACATCGCGGACACCGCTGACACCGCTTGCGATCGATGCGCGGATGGATCCGACGGGGTTCGAGGGCTGGAAGGCTTCGCCGGTGCCGCGGCAGCAGGGCCGAAGAGGTCGCGCAGAGCCATGCCGACCAGCCGGGATCTCTCGATGGGCTGCAGGGTCTGCAGCAGGCGCTGTGCGTCGACGGGTGGCAGCGGCAGCTGACCGGCCAGAAAGTCGACCTGTTCCCCTAGCGATGGATACGCGGCCAGCAGTGACTGCAGCGCCGCGGCGTCGCCCCCTTGCGCGGCGTACGCAGCGCCGGCCAGCGCCAAGAGCTCGGCTTGCGGACCCACAGTCTGTGCAGCGTCGACGGCCAGGTCTGGCTCAAGACGGACGCGGGCCCAGAGCTGTGGTGATTGTTGTAGAAGCTCGAGCAGCCGAAAACGCGACAGGCCTTGCAGCACCACGCCGCCTTCCGATTGCGTCACACGGGCCAAGCAACCGATGGAATACAGATCGTCTGGA
>JAYRFD010000637.1:0-4460 GCA_041908565.1 Polyangia bacterium
CGGCAGGGTTGATGCGGGCCTGTACCCATTCACAGACGTTGCCAGCCATGTCGTCGATGCCAAACGGGCTGCGTGATGCGGGGTAGCTGCCCACTTCATCTGGGCCGAGCGCCGCATTGTCCTTGCCGTAGGTCGCGTCAAAGTTGGCATCGCCAGGCTTGATCTGATCGCCGTGTGGAAACTCACGATCGTCTGCGCCGCGCGCGGCTCGTTCCCACTCAAACTCGTCGCACAGTCGGGCTCCGGGGACTCGCCCTGTGCTGTCCAACCAGCGCACGTAGGCCAGCGCGTCTTCGTACGTCATGCCGCCGGCTGGCAGCTTGGACCAGTCCTGCTGCGCGCGCTGCTTGCGAGCCTGGATGACCAAGGGCTGCCCCGTGACCGCGCTGGTCTCGACAGAGATTGGCAGCAGCGTGATGCGATAGCCGCCGCCCGGAATTTCCTTGAGCTGCACCGATCCCGACAAGTTGCCTTTCGGCGATCGAGCCAGAATCTCTGCACGTTCCTTGGGAGGCAAGGCGCCCAGGTAGCTGAGCCATTCGCCATACGTCGTTTCGTTCCGGGCAATTAGGAAGGCCGGCGTCTTCGCACGATGCAGAGGTGTCGTCGAAAAGAATGACTTCCGCATCGACTCATCGGCAGAGCCAAAGAAGAACTCGCCTTCGGGGACATAGACAAAGCCGCTGGGCACTTGTTCGGGCTTGGGCAGGTCCAGCTTTACGCTCAGCGCTTGGCCACGCGACAGAACGAAAGGCATCGTCACTTCGACCTGTCCCGGGGCCGAAACCACCAGCACATAGGAACCGGTGGGCAGGCTTAGCTGCGAACGGGCGGGGCCATCCAGTTCACGCAGACCGCTGACGCGTCGCCGCTGTTCACTGTCGGACTCATAGCGACCCAAAAGCACGTGTGCCCCATCGGGTGTGATCTGCAGATTTACGGCGCCTGGTTCTTGCCATCGTGCGCGTCGGTTGCCGCCCACGTCGTATACCGACAGGCGCTGCAGCAGATCTTCCAGCAGCTGATGGTTGCGATCTCGCTCTGCCCCGAGCGCTCGTTCGAACAGAGAGTCGGCCAGAAGCTCGCGCGCGCGTTCGTTGTTGTAGTCAGCGGCCAGTGCTGCCTCAAACAGCTGACCCGCACGCCCATACGTGCGATCGGTCTCTAGGGCCGACGCCCTGGCTTGTGCCCAGTCGGTCTCACCTTGCTCGCCTTTTCCTGCATCGAATGCGGCGAATGCGCTGGAACGCTGGCTTTCGGTCTGCGTGTTCAGTCGGCGTGCACTGGCCAGCTCGGCCTGTCCATCGTTGATGGACTTGGCCACGCGCTGCTGCAAGTCGCGGCGCAGGACGTATCGAGCCGTGCCGTAGCCTGCAGCCAGGATCAGCGGAATCGCCACGAACAGAGCGGTCTGCAGGCTTTGTCTTCGTCGAGCATGGTGACGGCAGGCCGTCAGAAACTCGCGCTCGCGCGGGCCAATGTCCCCGGCCTCTAGCAGCTCGACCTCGGCCAGCTGGCGGGTTCCCCACAGGGCTTCGCGGCTGCGACTGAGCCGTCGCCATTCTGCGGTCGCTTGTTCCAGGCGCTGCCGCACGGCGCGACTTTCGGCGTATTCCTCCAGCCACTGACGCAGCGTGCTCCAGCCTTTGATCAGCGCTTCGTGCGCCACTTCATAGGCGGGTCCTTCAGCGGTGTCACGAGCCACCAGAAGTCGTCCTTTGACCAGAACTTCCAGCACTTCGTGCACGCTGCTTCGCGATCCACCCAGCTCTTCTTCGGTGCGTCGCGCGCGCGTCCCTTCCAGCGTCACCAAGGCCATCAGCACGCGGCGAGCCCGAACCCGCTGTTCTGGCGAAAGGCCGGCGATGACCAGATCGGCGTGACGGGCCAAGGCTCCGGCCACACCGCCGATGTTGGCCAGCGCTGCTGCCGTGATCTGATTCCCTTCGCGTGCTTCCCAAAGTTCAGACAGCGCAAACTGCAGCAACGGCAGTCCGCCATCGGTCTGCGCCGTGGATTCAACCAAGCTGTTCACCACGTCGGGGTTTTCGAACACCACCCCTTTTGCATGCGCAGGACCGACGATGACATCGCGAATCCGATCGGGTCCAAGCGGACGCAGGATGTACAGGCACGACGTCACCGCGGCGCCTATGCCATCTAGCATCGCGATGCGTCCAAGGAAGTCGCTGCGGGCCGTCATCAGCACGCGAATGTTGCTGGTGCGGTTCAGCAGCGAACCAAGGGCTTCGCTGACCCGGCGGGCCTCTTGTGGGTCGGCGATGGTGACTAGCTCTTCCAGCTGATCGATGAACAGGATCAGCGCAAGATGCGCGCCCAGACGCTGGCCCAGCTCTCGCGCAAGGCTGCCGGGATCGCTTCGCAAAAGCGATTCCAACGGAGCTTCTTCAAAGCCCACGGTCGTTCGCAGCGTATCGACCAGCGCCCGCAGCGGATGACGTCCAGGTACCATGGCCGCAACCCGCCAGCGTCGACCTCCGCCCAGGGCGCCTTCGGTCGCCAAGGGCAGGATGCCAGCGCGACAGAGCGATGACTTGCCGACACCGGATTCTGCAGCGACCAGAATGGCGGCTTCTGTGCGCAGACGATCCATCAGGGTGCCGATCTCGGCACGGCGTCCGAAGAACAGGCCGCGATGCTCTGCTTCAAACGGCAGCAGGCCGCGATACGGATTGCCTTCGGGCATGGTGTCGGCGGCCGCCCACGGTGCCAGAAGCTCCAGTGCATCCAGAACTTCTTCGCCGCTGCCAAAGCGATCGCCTGGCTCATGTTCAATGCAGCGATCGATGATGCTCGCGAAGCGTCGATCCAGCTCCGGCGCGCGCTCGGTCAGTGGGCGCTGTGCGGTTCGGTTGTCCCGCCCGGGCAGTGACCCTGTGCAGAGCTCGTACAAGACCACGCCCATGGCATAGACGTCCGAACGCGGTGATGCCGGACCGTGCCGAAGCTCGGGGGCGCGATAGGCATCTGTGGCGTGACTGGCAAGCTCGCCCGCTTGCGGACTGACCGATGGAATGGCGGCTGGTCTTGCGGCTTCCGTCGCTGAAACCGGAGGGTTCGAGATGCTCGACCGCGCGACGGCGACCGATCCTGCATCCAGAAAGTCGACCAGGCCGAAGTCCAAGAGCTTGACCTCGCCCTCATCGGCCAGCACGACATTGCTGGGCTTCAAGTCGCGATGAAGGATGTTGCGGCGGTGCGCTGCCGCCAGTCCGCGCGCCATGCCCAGCGCGCAGTGCAGTGTGCTGCGTGCAGGCATCGGCTTGGTCACTGTGCTTAGCAGCTGACCTTGCACATACTCTGAGATCAGATAGCAGCGATCGCCGATTTCTCCGACGCGATAGACCGTCATCACGTTGGGATGCTGAATGCGAGCCGCAGCCCGCGCTTCGGCAAAGAAGTGCTCGCGCGTATCGGGTTCGTTCGCCGGGAAGTTAAGAAAGCGGATGACCACCGGGCGATCCAGCACGGTGTCATGGCCCAGGCAGACCTGGCTGCGCGTTCCTTCGCCCAGCGTCATCAAGACGCGATACCCGTCGAAGGAATTCGGCAGCGACCACTGCGAGGGAGCGCTAGGTGGTTGGGACATCGCTGCGCTCCTTTACTTTGGGTGGCACAGTCCGTTCCGCAGCGGGTGTGCGGTGGAATGACTTGCTCATGGGGTGCTTCCTTGCTTGCGCATGACGATCTGCAGCGCGCGCTCTGTTCCGCGGGTAAGCAGCACAGCAACCAGCCGGAATGGGGAGCCGGGAACGCTGCAGCGGAGGACGTATGCACCGGCCTGTAGCTCACTTGCCGGAACCGGCGTGGTGCCTAGGCTCCACGTGCTGGTGGCCTGCCAGCCTTGACCACTTGCTTCGCTGTATCGGGTCACTTGCACCGTCACAATGGTGGGATCCGCCTGGATGCTCAGGCGTGCGGGCTGCTGCCATCTTTGGCGTCGACTGCCGCTGCTGTCGTGTAGCGCCAGGCGCTGCAGCAGGTCTTCAAGCAGCATCTCTTGCTGAGCGGCCTCGACGACCAGTGCCCGTTCGTGAAGCACATCGGCCAAAGCGGCGCGTGTGGCTTCATGCGTACCGTCGATGTGCAGCGCGGTCTCTAGCTGGTTTCCTGCACGGGCAAAGGCTCGCTCTGCGTTCTGGGCCGCCCTGCGCGATTCATCCAGAAGTCGAATCGAATCGGCTTGCGCGCCGTCGACCGCGGCTTGCAGCGATCGTTCACGAAGGCTCTGTTGTTGACGGAAGTACTCGCGAGCTGTGCGCTGTTCTACCTGTGCGGTGTCCAGGTACTGCCCAATCTGTTCCGCGCGAGCCCGCTGCGACTTCACGTGCAGAGCGGCGTAGGTCGATACCAGCGCTGCACCGACGCCCAGCGAGGCATACAAGAACCTGCGGCGCGGCTGGTTGCTTGGCAAAGACTGGGTCGAAGGGCTGACTGCA
>JAYRFD010000638.1:0-5409 GCA_041908565.1 Polyangia bacterium
GCAAGCGACTGATGCGCGTCGCTGCGTCCTTCTTGAGCAAGCGCACCGTAACCCAGCCATCCACCGCCAGCACAGACAGCTCGACATGCGCTTGCACATCGACGGCACCATCCAATAGGCGCCCACTTAGTTCCAGCTTTCCGACGCTGGCTTCCAGCGGAGCCCGTGACTCTTTGCCCTCCTTCTTGGCTTCGTTCTCGCGATACAGACGCAAGACTTCAGGCAGGGGCAGTGTGGCGCTGGGCGGCGTTGGGTTGGCCAAAGCCAGCGCGGGCAGCAGCACAGATAGCAGGCTCAAGGATCGCAGATTCACAAAGAAGTGACTACGCGGTGTGGACATGAGGCACCTCCTGCAAGCTGGAATTCTGCCCGGCGTCTGCAACGGGAAGCGTTAGCAGACGGTCGATGAGCGCGCGCACCGAAGGCCTGGTCGTCAGCGCCATCAGCGTCGCAATCAGCGTCAAGATCTCAAGCGTGTAGACAAGCCCGGTGTAGCCCTGCAGCACGACCGCGGTCGATGGCACCAACAGCGAAGACGCCAGCAGTCCCCAGACAAAGCGCATCGCCTGTTTCGGCAAGACAAAGCGCAGGTACGCAAGTGACAACCCACCAGCGATCGCTAACGACAAGAACCAAGCGACGTAGAAGTTCAGAAACGCTGCCAGGTACGCCAGCAGCACAAAGAACAGACCATAGCTGGCGGCCAACAGATAGCTTTCGTACATGCGCAGCGGGCGCTGGAAGTACATGCACAGCGCGCACAGCCCTGCGAAGAACAGCAGGAACGGGGCCCAGCCGCGCCGCACCATGGTCGCGATTAGCTGATCGAAGGACTTCTCGGAAGGCAGGATGACACCGACGGGAATTCCCGACTGAAGCGAGTCGTACCGCCACTCCAGCCAGACCTCGTCACCGCGGGTCTTGGACGCGTTGGCCGGGACCACGCCATCGGGATAGTCGAAGTTGTCGCCGCCGCGAATGTGCATGGCCACATGCAGGTCGCGCACAGCGGTTGCGGGATCCAGCGTGTACGTCAGCGAATCCAGACCACGGCCATGGAACGCGACGCGGAACGCGATCTGTGCGCCCGCAGCCAGCCGCCCGGTCCACACCAGCTTGTCGCTGCCGTTGTCCAAGTCAACCTTGGCCGGCTGACCATTGACCGTAAACAGCAGATTCGAAAGCAGGACCTTGTTCTTTTCGAGATTGATCGGAAAGACAAAGGCAATGTCGATGTCCCGTGACTGTTCGTTGCGTGCTGTGTAGTCGCCGCGAAATGTGAAATCAAAACCGGAAAAATAGATGAGGCCGCGCTTGCGATAGTTCATCGCTGCGTCAACGACGACCTCTTGCGATTGCAGAGGCAGCGCCGACAGCGTGTTGAACACCGCGCCGCTTGGCACATAGCGGATCGATGGACTGGGCTGAACAATGGGCGCCCCCCAGCGATCCATGACATCGCGATGAAGTTCACTGTTGGCAAAGCTGCTGCGATCCAGCATCTGGCCAGAGATCGCTGCACTCACCAGCAGCACAATCGCCAGGCTGCCCACGAAGTGATAGCGCATGGGCAGCAACAACCAAGCAAGAAGTCTCTGCATCTCGAACTCCTCCTGTTCGGAACAGAGACAAGCCTAGATATCGACGGTGCAGTGCGCGTGGATCGCTGAAGGAAGCTTGGCGGAAGACTTGTGCAAAACCTGTGCAATCGACTGTGCACAGAGCATGCGAACGCGAAGGTGCAGATCTGGGAGGCGACGGCGCAGGAAGCAGACGCGCGCCAAGGACGACTAGAAGATCAGGCCGGTCAAGGTCTGGTTGATGTGGCCCAGGTAGCTCTCGCCATTGGACTGCATGCCGATGTGCGGAATCTGCGACAGCGCCTGGTGATAGCGATCTTCCAGACCCTTGATCTGCGCTTCCAGCATGCGGTAGGCGCAGTTGAAGAAGATGCCGCCGTGGACGGGCCCACCAAGCTCCAGCGTCGTTCGCGCAAGCTTCGCGCGTGAGTCTTCGACCAAGTCAGTGGCCTGCATGAAGTGCAGGCGCTGCCCCTCGACAACTGCGCAGGCAAAGAACAGAGCGTCCCCATCGACGCGCACGCCGCTGCGCAGCCACGCCTCGCCGTCGATCATCAGCCCCAGCGGATTCGCCAAGAAGTGCGCAAAGCCAAGCTCGCTTTTGCTGACGCCAAGCTTGCGGGCGTAGTAGTCAGCGGCCGGTTGCCCATCGAGTTCTACGATCAAGCGACGCTCAGGCACTGTGCGAGTCACCGTGACGGAGTGCTCTGTGGGCACAAAGTTGCATGCCTTCATGAAGCGGAATGGCCCCCGCAGCTCGACCACCAGCAGCGCGGTGCCATCCTGCGCCAACATGCCATCCGCAAAGGTCCACGTGCCCGAGAAGGTGATGTTGTCGCCGGCCGATCCGCCCACGATGGGCAGAAAGGGTGCAACGTTGCCGAATGCAGCGTTGATCTGTTCTTCCCGACCGCGCGCACCTTCCAGCAAGGCGATACCCGCCCAGCGTTCGCTATCCAGCGATCGCAGCGATTGGCCGATTCGCGCCTCGATCCGCCGGGCCGCGATCTGGATGCCTTCTTCGATGTCGCCGCTGACATCCGCCATCGCCAAGGCGCAGCGCGCGACGACTTCATCACCCAACGACATCGCGACCAGGCCTCCTTTGCCGTGGCCACGCTCCGAAAACTCGCCATTTGTGGAACAGCCCAGCACGCTGGCCGTGGGAAAGCGCTCTTGCAGCGCACGCCCAATCAGGGCGCCATCATGCGCAAGCGAGGCGAAGAACAGGACTGCGCGTGGCTTGGTCCCATCCAGCGCCGCCAGGACCTCGCGCACGGCCAGGTCTGACTGCTGCTGCGACGAATGCACCGTTCGCGTATGGCTCATGACTGGCCTCCATCCCATGCAATGCCCATGCGGGTAAGAGCCGTTCGCACGCGCAACAGCAACGCAGGATCCTGGTTCTGCTCCGGTGTGATCTCCTTAAGATTGACGCCGTACTGAATGATCAGGCGCGTATTGAGCATCTGGAAAATTGAGCCGGCTCCCAAGCGCTTGCGTAGCAGCGCCGCTAGCTGCGCCAAGCTTGGTTGCCCAGGTAGTGCTGCGGGTTCCATCGCTGGGTCTCCCCCTAGGACCCTCTCGGGTCACCGTCTCTCTATCGTACAAGCAACCTGCGCATCGTACATTGGAAAAGTGCGCTCTCCCCGGTAGCGGCGGCCGCCCGTCCCCACGACCTGCCCCACGACCTGCCCCACGACCTGCCCCACGACCTGCCCCACCGCCTGCCCCACCACCTGCTGGATTCCGCAACGGGTCAGCTCACTGCACAATCACATGCGCATGGCCATGACGCACTTCGAGAAGGCTCTGATGGACAACCCCTTGCGGCGCTGGCAGCAAGCGAAGGTGACGCTGCCTGCGTTTGCCAAGCTTGGCGCGCGGCTGGCCGGAGCGACGGTTTTGGAGCCTGGCTGTGGCCATGGCGTCGGAGCCGAGATCTTGATTCGCCGGGCCAGCGTGCAGCGCGTCGATGCATTTGACGTCGATGTGACGCAGCTGCGACGCGCGAAAACGCGGGCCGCGCACGAATCGCTACCGCTTCGCTTGTGGCGCGGTGACATCCAGCGACTCGCGACGCGATCCGATTTCTATGACGCGGTGGTGTGTTTTGGCGTGCTGCATCACGCCGACGACTGGCGGCAAGCCCTGCGCGAGCTATTCCGCGTGCTTCGCCCCGGCGGCCAGCTTTGCTTGGAAGAGTCCTATGCGGGCTTCATCCTGCATCCCTTCTGGCGACGCCTGATGGCACATCCCACGCACGATCGCTTCAGCGGCCAGACGCTCCTGCACGAGCTTGCGGTCGTCGGCTTCGACAGCATTTGCGAGCAGCACATCGCCGACGCCTTCGGCGTGATCGTCTGCCGCAGACCTAAATAGGCACAAGCTGGCCCGCGCTCGGGGGCCTTTCCCATGCGTCGATCGCCGACTGGACTCAAGCGATGCTGGCCGGCAGGTATCGGTTCACGCGCCTTCCACGGGGTGCTGGGTTGGTGGCGCTTGTCAGACGGTGGCGGCGGCCCCCTATAATCCGCGCCATGTCTACGTTCCGCCCTTCTGATTCGCGTACTTGTCGGAACCGCACCGCGACCGCACGCCACTTGCTGCTGACCAGCGGCCTGGTGTGCGTCGCTTGTTCCGCCCCGCCCGCTGCTCTGCCAAACGGCCCGTGCAGCGAACAGGAAGCGCCTGTTACGACCCCGCCGCTGCACACGCCGCGCTGGGCGTTTTCGCCCTGGATTTCAAAGGACATCTCCGACACGCAAGACACCTACGACTTTGTGGATGGCTTCCGTTCGCGGGATATCCCCGTCGGTGCAGTCGTGCTCGATAGCCCGTGGGAGACCCACTACAACACGTTCGAGCCAAGCCCCAGCCGTTATCCCAACTTCGCGAAGTTGGTGTCCGATCTGCACATGCGCGGCGTGCGCGTCGTGTTGTGGATTACGCCGCTTATCAACAGCTCGTCGTTTGATCTGGAACCCGGCGGCGATCACTACGCCGGTGCAGCCAGCAACTACCAGCCCGGCAAGGACTGCGGCTTCTTCGTCAACGATGGCGAGAGCTTCATCTGGTGGAAGGGACAAGGCTCGGCGATCGACTTCTTCAATCCGGCGGCTCGTGCGTTCTGGCATCGCTTGCAGGATGGCGTGCTGAATCAGGGGATCGACGGCTGGAAGCTCGACTTCGGCGAAAGCTACATCGGAAGCGATCCGCTCTCGACGGCGGGTGGACAGAAAAGCCTGCAGGAATACTCCGAGGAGTACTACCGCGACTTCTGGGCCTATGGCGTCAAGCAGCGCGGCCCGGAATTCCTGACCATGGTCCGCGCCTACGATGCGTCATACCAGTTTCAGGGGCGCTTCTTTGCACGCAAGGAACACGCGCCCGTTGCGTGGATGGGCGACAATCGACGCGACTTCATCGGTCTGGCCGATGCCCTGCACCACATGTTCGTGTCGGCCCGCGCGGGCTATGCGGTGCTGGGATCAGACATCGGCGGCTACTTGGATGTCGACGACCTGATGCCAACCGGGCCACACATCCCCTTTGACCCCGATGTCTTCTTGCGCTGGACCGCGGTGGGCGCACTGACGCCCTTTATGCAGCTGCATGGTCGCGCAAACCTGGCCCCTTGGACCGTGCCCACGCGGACGGCCGAGACCGTCGCTGCGTATCGCTTCTTCGCCAAGCTGCATGAACAGCTGGGTAACACCATGATCTATGTTACGCACGATCAGGTGGAAGCTATGACCATGGCCGACAAGATCGTGGTATTGCGTGATGGCCGGGTAGAGCAGGTCGGTGCGCCGCTGGAGCTGTATCA
>JAYRFD010000639.1:0-2458 GCA_041908565.1 Polyangia bacterium
AGAGCATGTGAACCTGCCCAGTGCCAGCGCATCCTTCCCCAGTGCCGAGCCCGTCGAGACGGCAGGCAACCTGGACAAAGTCCGCGACATTCTTTTTGGCGCGCAGCTTCGCGAGGTCGAAAAGAAGCTGCAGCGCTTGGAAGAAAAGCTGCACAAAGATCTGTCGGATCTACGCGAAGACGTCCGACGCCGAAGTGATGCGCAAGAGCAAAAGATCAAGCTAGAGCTAGACGCGCTGTCCGATCGCCTGCGCAGCGAACGCGAAGGCCGCGACGATGCCGTGCTGGGCGTCCACAACGCGTTGAAAGACCACGCCACCGCGACGCAGAAGCGCCATGCCCAGATCGATGAACAGATCGGCCGGGCACAGCGCGATCTGCGTCAGCAGATCGCGGATCAGTCCAGCACGCTGGCTGAAGAGATCCGACGCCGCAGCGAAGAACTGGTCGGTCTGCTGAGCAAGTCGGTTTCCGAGCTGCGCGAAGAAAAGACCGACAAGCGCGCCTTGGTGGCCCTGTTTGGCGAGCTGGCTCTGCGCTTAAACGGCGACGGAACCAGCAGCGCTGGCTAGCCCGCGGATCCGCAGCGCATGCAGCCAGCAGAAGAGCAGGCGCCATCGACCGTCATCGAGCACGCCGAGCCAGCCCACATCCCGCAGACAGCGCAGGCCGAATACGATCAGGTCCGTGCGCTGCTTATGGGGCCCGAGCAAGCGCAGATCGCGCGGCTGCAGCGAGCGCTGCAAAAGCGCCGCGGGCTGGTTCCTTCCGAGGTAGGCGATGTCTTGCCGCAGGCCGTGCAGTCCGCCGCCCGACGGGATGTGCGCCCCTTGGCCGATGCGCTGTTTCCGGTCATGGGACCGGCGCTGGCCAAAGCGGTGCGCAGCGCGCTCGGCGAGATGATGCAGGCGCTAAACCAAGTCGCGGCGACCAGCCTGTCGCTGCGCGCGTGGGCCTGGCGCTGGGAAGCCCTGCGCACCGGACGCTCGTTTGCCGAAGTTGCGCTGCTACGCAGCCTGGTGTTTCGCGTCGAGCAGGTGTTCCTGGTGCATCGCAAAAGCGGCCTGCTTCTGGCCCATGTCGGCGGCGCCTCGCAGGACACGGACATGGTGTCCGGCATGCTCACGGCCATCCAAGACTTCGTCAACGACTCGTTCTTGGACAACGACGGCAGTCAGCTGGACGAGCTGCAAGCCGGCGAGCATCGCATCCTGATCGAGCAAGGGCCGCACGCCTTCGCCGCTGCAGTGATCCGCGGCATCGCGCCGCCGACCAGCATCCGCGACTCGCTGCGTGCGCTGCTGTCGACCGTGCACGCCGAATACACCGACGATCTGCTCGACTTCGATGGAGACACATCGCCCTTTGCGGCCCTGGATCCAGCGCTGCAGGCCTGCTTGCTGGAACAGCGCGTGGCATCGCCCGATTCGCTGGCCCGCGGCAAGTGGGCGCTGGTCGTCCTTATCGGCCTTCTTCTGACGGGACTTGGCTGGTGGTCTGCGAATGCCTTCGCAGAGCATCAGCGATTTTCTCGTTACCTTGAAGATCTGGCGCGCCGGCCCGGTCTGCTGGTGATGCAAATCCAGACGCATGCGTCGCAGCGAGTCATCCACGGGCTGCGCGATCCCTTGGCCCCCGATCCCGCGCAAGCGCCACACCCCAGCAACGTGGCCTTTTCGTTTCAGCCCTATCAGTCACTGTCGCCATCGCTGGTCTTGGCCCGAGCCCGCACCATGCTGCGCCCGCCAGATTCCCTGCAGCTTTCGATCGAAGGGACGACGCTTGTGGCCAGCGGCTCGGCAGGGCACCGCTTTCTTGTCGACCTCGATCGATTGGGCCCCCTGGTTCCCGGCGTGCAGGCCGTGCAGCGTCGATCGGTCATCGATGAAGACCAGCGCGCACTGGATCAAAGCCGCCGTCAGCTGCAAGCGATCCTGATCCGCTTTTCACCGGGCGAAAGCTTGCTGCCAGCGTCCGAAGAGAGCGTGCTTGCGACCGCCCTTTCCTGCATGCGCAGCATCCGCAGATCCTGCCGCGAGCTGGACTGGGATGTTCAGTTCACGATCGTCGGTCGCGCCGATAGCCAAGGCACTGAAGAGGCCAACCTGCGGCTTAGCCAGCTGCGCGCCGAAGCCATCGCGTCGCTGCTGGCTGCCCGCGGGCTGCGCCCAGGCTTGCTGCATGCGCGCGGCGTGGGCACGCAGGCGCCGCTTCGTCGCGAGACCGAGCCCGGCGATTCGGCCGATAATCGCAGCGTCTCGATTGAAGCCACCGTTGTCGCCGAGCGCGACCCAAGCTAGGCCATCATGCTGCAAAAAAAGATCTGTCTGCTCGGCACGTTTTCCGTCGGAAAGACCAGCCTGGTCGCCCGCTTTGTGCGCAGCCTGTTTTCCGATCGCTACCTGACCACCATCGGCGTCAAGATCGACAAGAAAGTGGTGACTACACCGCTTGGCGAA
>JAYRFD010000640.1:0-3747 GCA_041908565.1 Polyangia bacterium
CACGACCTTCGGCGGCAGCACCGGCATGCGCAGCATCATCGCGAAGGCGCGATCAAGCGACGGCGGACAGACGCTGGACGCCGCGACGATCGACCCGCTTTTGACCTTGGAACAGCCGTACACCAACCACAACGGCGGCGGCATTGCCTTTGGCTCGGACGGGCTCTTGTACTTCGGCTTTGGCGACGGGGGCAGCGCCAACGATCCGCTGCGCGCCGGCCAGGATCGCAATACGCTGCTGTGCAAGTTCATTCGCATCGACGTAAACCGCGCCGAGGCCCCGCTGAAGTACGGCATCCCGCCGTCGAATCCCTATGCCGCAGGCGGCGGACGGCGCGAGATCTATGCCCTGGGTTTCCGCAACCCCTGGCGCTGGAGCTTTGACCCCGCCACCTTTGATCTGTGGGTCGGCGACGTGGGCCAAGGCCGCTATGAAGAGATCGACGTGGTGCGCCTGGGCGGCAACTACGGCTGGAGCGTTCGCGAAGGCGCGCACTGCTTCCCATCCGGCACCACGTGCCAGACCGTGGGGCTGATCGACCCGGTGCTTGAGTACCCGCGCAGCGACGGGCAGTCGATCACCGGCGGCTATGTCTATCGCGGCAGCAGCCTGCCCGGCTTGATCGGCAAGTTCATCTTTGGCGACTTCGAGACCGGCAACATCTGGAGCCTGGAAGACGACGGTCGCGGCACCATCAGCAAGAAGTTATTGGCCACCGTGCCGGCGAAGTCGCTGGCCAGCTTTGGGCAGGACGCCGACGGCGAGGTCTATGCGCTGCACATCGGTGCTGGCTCGATCAGTCAGCTGGTCGCTGCAGCGCCTCCTCCGGCCAGCAGCTTTCCCGAGCGCCTGTCGCAGACCGGCTGCGTCGATCCAAGCGATATCAAGAAGCCCGCCGCCACGCTGATTCCGTTTACCCCGATAGCCGATCTGTGGTCCGACGGCGCCAGCAAGGAACGGTACATGGCCCTGCCCGATGGCGCGCAGATCACGATCGGCAGCGATGGCGACTTTGCCTTCCCGCGCGGCACGGTGCTGGTCAAAAACTTCGACCGCGATGGGCGGCGGCTTGAGACGCGTCTTTTGATCCTGCACGACGACGGTAGCTGGGCAGGGTACAGCTATGAATGGAACGACGCGCAGACCGAAGCGACGCTGCTGCCCAGCGGCAAGACGCGCGAGCTTGGGGGCGGACAGACCTGGCAGTACCCAAGCCGCAGCCAGTGCAATTCCTGCCACACCGAAGCGGCGGGCAGCGCCCTGGGTCCTGAACTTGCACAGCTCAACAGCGAGCGAATCTATGCCGATACGAACCGCAGCTCGAATCAGCTTGCGACGTGGAAACACATTGGGCTGTTTGCTAACCCGCCCACCGATTCGCCAGCGACGCTGCCGCGCCTGCCTTCCCCCAGCCAGCCGGACAGCGGCAGTGTGCAAGATCGGGCGCGCGCGTATCTGCACGCCAACTGCTCGTTCTGCCACCGACCGAACGGCGGCGGACGAGGCGATCTGGATCTGCGCTTTGACACCAGCCTGCGCGACAGCAAGACCTGCGGCACGCTGGCGCAGATCGACACGCTGGGTCTACCGAGTGCGCGCATCATCGATCCAGGCAAACCGGACAGCTCTGTGCTGCTGCTGCGCATGCGTGCCACCGATGCGCGGCGCATGCCGCAGCTTGGCACGCAGCGTGTCGACCCCGACGGTACACAGCGCGTCGCCGACTTCATCTCCAGCCTGACCGCCTGCCCCTGACCTCTGCGCGTTCTTCGTCGGATGCGCGGGACAAGACGGACTCTTTCGCTGCGCAGCTAGGCCAGGGCGGTGCCGCCTTCGCCGCCGGGGCCGACCGGCTCGTCCTCGTCTCCGTCGGGGAAGTCAAGGAACTTGGGCTCTAGGTTCCAGGTTTCAGAGGCCAGGCTTAGCACGCGGTCTTCGGTCTGATTGATGGTCTCGGCGCTGAGGATCTGCAGCGCGGTTCCCATGATCAGCTCGCGCGCTTCGGGGCGCGTCACTTCCACAAGCAAGCGCTTCAGGCTGTCGTGGTCGGTGACATGCTGATCGACGTGCGCGGCTAGCTCGGCAAAGGTCGCCGGTCCCAGACGCTGTTCCAGCACCTGCAGCATCAGCTCCTCGGTGCGGCTGATGCTGTTGTCGCTGCGCGATGCGATCTTGACCAAGGCCACCAGCGCGGCCTGTTCGGTCTGCGTCAGATCGTTCAGCGTCATGGTCGAGGTCATGTTCGAGGATTCGGCTGCGTCCATGGATGCTCCCCCGCGGGGCCCTGCCGGGTCCCAGTAGGCCTGTGCCTTGCGCCGAGGTCCTGGACCGATTCCATGGGCCCGTTCCGTCGGCAAGGCTGCTGCCTATCGTACGGCGGTCCGGGGGCCAGGGACAAGCACTACAGTGCGAGATCTTCGGCGCGAACGAAGCGTCCGATCTGCACTTTCAGCTGGACTTCGGTCTCGCTGTGGAACTGCGCCACCAGCGCCCGCTTGGCTGCGGCATCGTTTTCCGCTGCCAAACCCAGCACGCCGATCAGCGCCGATCGAGCCGCCGGATCCGATTCGACCGTCAGCCGCGCAGCCACCGCTTGCACGGTGGTTGCCGACGGGGCCTGCGCCGCTTCACGCAGCCGATCGGCCAGCGACTGACCAATGGCGCGACAGACCTGCGAGTCCTTTTCATCGCGCAGCCAGTCGCCAAGCGCCGGTTCCATAACGGCGACATCCATGCGGCGGTAGGCGCGCGCAGCGTGGGCCCGGGTCTCGACCGATTCATCGTGGCGATAGGCATCCAAAAGCGGAGCCAGCTCGCGATCGCCGCTGTTGCCAACGGCGTCTAGCACGAGCTTCCGATCTTCGGGGCGCAGCGGGGCTTGCAAGCGCTCGCGCAGCTCCGTGCGAATCAGATCGGTGGCGGCGGGGTCCAGCCGCTGCGTGCGCCGGCTGAGCGCGCCCATGGCCAACAGCGCCGACTGGTTCACCATCGCGTCATCGCTGGCCTTGGCCTGCGCGATCAGCGTCTGCGCGGTCTGCGCCGATGGACGCGGAATGTCCTGCAGTGCGGCCGCCGCGCGCATGCGATTCATCGTCGGCATCGATCGATCGGCAAGCGCGCTGGCCAGCCCACGCTCTGCCGCCTTGGTGCCCGTGCGTTCCAGCGCCAGAAACAGCGCGGCGTGCAGCTTCGCGTCGATGGCGCCGCCCTTCATCTGCACAAGCAGCGCATCAATCGCCTGCGGATGAGTCGACAGATACGACGCCAAGCGCAGCGTGGCGTGATGTAGCCCGTCTTTGGTGGCCGAAAGGTACGCGGTGAAGTCCGCCAGCGCAGCGTTCAAATCCATCTGGGCCAGCAGCGGATCGGGCGGCGGCGGCAGCGGAATTTCAGCCTGCACTTTGACCTTGTCGGCGCTGCTGGCGGTCAGCGTGCTGGGATCGACTTGGCTTAGCAGGGTCGGTGCGGCGCCGTCTGCCGCTTCGCGATAGACATGGACCGCGGTGTCGATTTCAGACAAGGTCTGGCCGCCGCGTTCGATGCGCAGGCGCGTGTGATCTTGTCCTTCTTTCAGCCAGCGCCCCTGCGAATCCAGCTGCAGATCGGCGCGGCTTTCGACCACCGAAAGATGCAGCGCGCCACCGCCATCGGGAAGCTGGGGCAAGGACTGCGCCGTATAGCGCAGCCGCTGACGCGACAGCGCGCGACCTGCTTGTCCAGCATCCATCGACGATCGCTGGTATCGC
>JAYRFD010000641.1:0-1839 GCA_041908565.1 Polyangia bacterium
GGCGCTCGCACGTTTGCTTTGATCGCGCTGCTTGGCTATGCGTCGGCGCTGCTGGCGCCGGTTTTTCCTGCGCTGCCGCTATTGACCGTGGCTGGCTTGGCGGTGCTGCTGGCGACGCTGCATCTTGAAAAAGTCCGTCGGCACGATCCAGGTCCGGGCGATGAAGTGACCCCTGCATCGGTGCCCCTGCCACGCGGCGAAGACGTGACCACAGAGGTCGCAGCACTTCTGGTCGCGCTGCTTGGCATGTTGGTTCACCACCAGCTTGGCGTCGCGGTCATGCTGGGTCTGTTTTGCGTCGTCGTGCTGATTTCCAAGCCGTGGATGCGCAAGCTGGCGGCGCAGGTTCGGCGCAGTGAACTTTTGGGCACCTTGCAGCTTCTGCTGGCCCTGCTCATCGTCCTGCCCGTCGTGCCAGATCGACCGCTGACGCTGTTCCCTCCGCTGGAAGGCGTGCTGAACCCGCGCAGCGTGGTCTTGTTCGTCTTGTTGATCGCAGGCGTTGGCTACGTCGGCTATGTCCTGACGCGAATCTTGGGCGCCCGTCGAGGCCTAAGCCTAGCTGGCCTGATCGGCGGCATGACTTCGTCGACCGCGGTCACCCTGGCGATGGGCGAGCGAGCCCGTCTTGCCCCCAGCTTGCTGCGACCGGCCGTGCAGGGCGCGCTGCTGTCGTATGCGGTGATGATGCTGCGCGTCCTGCTTGTCACCTTGGTTGTCTATTTACCGCTGGGCATTCACCTGCTGTTGCCGTCGCTGCTGATGGTCGCAGGGTATGTGGCATCGGCGCTGTTCGTGATGTTGCGCGATCGGTCCAGCAAGGAAGCGCAGGCCAGCGATGGCGCCAACGCGGTGACCTTGACCAACCCGTTTGAGATCCTGCCTGCACTCAAGTGGGGCGGGCTGTACATCGGCGTTGTCTTGACCGCGAAGCTGGCTCGCACGTATTTGGGCGTGCGTGGTCTGTACCTGGCGTCCGCGGCGGCGGGCCTGGCCGACGTGGACTCGATCGTCGTGGCGTCCAGCAAGCTGACGCAGCAAGGGGGCGAGCCGCTGCACGTAGGCGTCACCGCGATCTGGATCGCGGTGGCATCCAACACGGTGGTCAAGACTGCCATGGCCTGGTGGAGCGGCGGCCGGCCCTACGGCCTGCGCATCTTGCTGGGTCATCTGCCGGCGCTGGTTCTTGGCATCCTCGCCCTGCTTTTCCTGCTATAGAGGCCCGCTCGTGCAGAGCCCAACAACCAACCAAGATCCCGACTCGACCCCGAAGCGGGACTGTCGCTTTGTGGTGCTGACCGGCGGACCCGGTGCAGGCAAGACCGCCATCTTAGAGCTGGCTCGACGCAGCTTGGGCAATCGGGTTGCCGTGCTGCCGGAGGCCGCCAGCATCTTGTTCGGTGGCGGCTTTTGGCGCAGCAGCACCGCGCCCGGACGTCGGGCCGCACAGCGCGCGATCTATTACGTGCAGCGCGAGCACGAACGCATGGTGCGAGAAGAAGGCACGCTGGGTTTTGTGCTGTGCGATCGCGGGACGCTCGACGGGCTTGCGTACTGGCCAGAAGGGCAGAGCAGCTTCTGGCGAGACCTGGACACCAGCTGCGAAGCCGAGCTAGCCCGCTATCGCGCCGTGATCCACTTGCGCACACCCGGCGAACGCCAGGGCTACAACCATCAGAATCCGCTGCGCACCGAAGACGCCGACGGCGCGCGAGCCATCGACGAGCGCATCCTGCAGGTCTGGTCGCATCATCCCCAGCGCTTCGTTGTCGATAGCGCGGATGACTTTCTGGTCAAGGTCGAAAAGACGCTGCGGATTATCGAAGGCCTGATGGCGAA
>JAYRFD010000642.1:0-3797 GCA_041908565.1 Polyangia bacterium
CGAGGTCCGCCTGCTGGGCGACGACAAGCGCGGCGCGTAGACCGCCCTATGGGCGTTCGCCGCGGGCCAAGCGTTCATTGATTTGATCCAGAAGCGCGATGACGTCGGCGGGTCCATCGACCACGTAGTGCGGTTCGGCGCCCAGCAAGCGGGTGCGCGCCTTTTCGATCCGCGCGGCCTGTTCCGCCCCTGACAGCGACTGCAGATCTGCTTCGGACAAGCCGACCTCGTTGCCGCAGCGACAAAACGCGATCGTCCACATGCCGGCGCTGCGCCCCTCTTCGATGTCAGCCACCGTATCGCCGATCTTCACAAACGCGCTCATCGGGTAGATGCCGAAGCGCTCGGCGGTGCGAAAGCACATCCACGGTGCGGGCCGCCCAGCGGGCACATCGCTGACCGTCATCACCGAGTCCGGCACATAGCCCTGCGCTGCGGCCAGCGGCAGGATCTCGGCCATCATCTGCGCGTTGTAGCCCGTGGTCGATCCGATGCGCATGCCGCGCCGACGCAGGTCGCTGCACAAATCCAGCAAGCCCGGAATCAAGACACTGGTCTGCTTTGCCGCCTGCAACGTCAGCGGCAGCAGCGACTGATACAGGACGTCGATGTCCGGTTCGGTGCATGGGCGACCGTGACGAGCCTGCCAAGCGGCTGCGACGTTGGGCAGATCGCACAGCAAGCGGATGTGATCGCGCTTGTGCAGACCCATCGGCCCGCGAGCCTGTGCTTCGTCGAGTGCGATCCCTCGTTCAGCAAACAGCGCAATCAGGGCCGACACCGGCGCTCGGCTGCCGAAGTCGATGGCCGTCCCTGCCCAGTCCAAGATCGCCGCGCGCAGCGGACCGCGGTACACGAAGGGGGAATCGTCCGGGCGGTGCGACACAGACACAGCGGAAGTCACAGTCATGACCCGCCTCCTGTAGCACAGTCACCGCGACTTGAGATCCCACAGGCGATACGTCCACAGGAACCACGCCCCGGCCAACAGCAGACTAAGCAGCGACATCAGCAGCGCCACGTGCGACGCGCCATAGGAATCGGCCAGCGCCCCAGCAACCAGGCTGGACAGGCTGATGCCCAAGGTCGCCAGCCCATAGTCGACGGCGAAGATGCGCCCGCGTAACTCGTCAGGGATCTCGCGCTGCAGGCCATAGGTCGACGCCATCCACTCGGCCCCGCCACCCATGTGGCCCATCCAGACGCAGGCCAAGCTAATCGCGTACCCCAGGTTCAGCGACAGCAGCAGGTATCCCAGCGCGAACAGAGCAATGCAGGGAGCAATCGCCACGTTCATGCGATCGCCATCGCGAACCAGCGCACGCAAAAGGAACGGACCCATCACAGCGCCGACGCCGCGCACCACGAACAAGGCCGAGATTCCGCCGGGTCCTGACAGGCCGCTGCTCTGCGCGAAGTGCTCGCGACCGAACACACCCAGCAGCGCCACGACACCGGCCGCCAGGCAGTAGCCCATCTTGCCCGTCAAGAGCGCCAGCACGCGCGGGCGGGCGCGAGCGTAGTCCAGGGCTTCGCGAGTGGCTGCGGTGAAGGCCTGCTTCGGTCGAGCGGCGGTTGCCTCTTCCGAAAAGCGACGCTTGATCAGCAGCAGCAGCCCGGCCGAAACCACGAAGCTAAGCGAGTTGACGAGGATCGATGTGTTGCGACCGAAGTGCGTGGTGACCAGTCCACCGATGGCGCTGCCGGCGGCCATGGTCGTGCCCCAAGCGGATCCCAGAAGCGCATTTGCCCGCCCCAGATCTTCTTTCGCCACCAAGTTGGGCACCGCCGCATCGGCCGCCGGATCGAAGTAGGCAGAGCCCAGCGAGATCAGGCCCATGCCCAGGTACGCAAACCACAGGCGGTTGGGGGTCGTCGACAAAAGCGGCAGCAAGGCGGCGGCGGCTCGGCACAGGTCGACGGTGATCATCAGGCGACGACGATCCATGCGATCCGCTTGTGCGCCGGCCCAGGGGGATACCAAGAAGACCGGCAGGTTGAAGGCCACGACCACCAGCGTGGCCAGCGATGCCTTGCCCGTCAGTTCCAGCACCAGATCCAGCAGCGCAACGACCAGAAACCAATCGCCAATCAGGCTGATGACGACGGCAAGAAAGAAGATCGAAAAGCCGCGGTTGCGCCGCAAGAGCCCCAGATAGCTGCCGCCAACCGGCGGATCGCGGTCGCTGGACGACAAGGCCCCCCCCGTCCTGGGCTGTCCGCTTGGGCTATCAGAGTCCATCTTAGACACTAGGCAGCGACGCTATCACACAAGCCCATGGAAGAGGAGCAGGCGACGATCGGCGAAACAGAGTAGAAAGGCGCAATGAGTGCAATTCCACCTGTTTCTGTGCAGCCGACCGCCCTCCCCCGCCCCCGCATCTTGGGCAGCGGTCGCTACGTCCCTGTCCAGCGCTTGGACAACGCCGATGTCGAGGCTCGGCTGGGCGAAAAGGTGCACGACTGGCTGGTGCAGAACGTCGGCATCCGCGCACGCCATGTCATGGCTGATGATCAGGTCACGTCCGATCTGGTGGTGGCCGCAGCCCAGCAAGCCCTGCAGCGTTCCAGACTGCAGGCCAGCGATCTGGATCTGATCATCCTGGCGACCGACACGCCGGACTATCTGTCCCCCGGCACGTCGTCGGTGGTGCAGGCCAAGCTGGGGGCGCAGCGAGCCGCCACCTTTGACGTGAACTGCGCCTGTGCTGGCTGGGTGACGGCGCTGAACACGGCGGCGCATTACATGCGAAGCGACAGCGACTACCGCCACGTCTTGGTCGCTGGCGGCTACGGCATGACGCGCTTTCTGGACTGGAAGGACAAGCACACGGCGACCCTGTTTGCCGACGGAGCGGGTGCCGTGATCTTGGGGTCGGAGCCCCGCCAAGGCAGCCCGGACATCGGGGCCGGATACCTGGCCGGAAAGCTGCTGGCGCACGGACAGTTTCACGATGCGCTGGGCATCTATGGCGGGGGAACCTACCGCCCCAGCACGCCCGAAAACCTGGCGCAGCACGGTCGTCCCTCGGTGCGCTTCGTAAAGAAGTTCCCGCGGACCTTCAACACCGACCACTGGCCACCGCTTATCGATGCCACCTTGGCCAAGGTGGGTCTGGGGCGTGACGACGTCGACCTGTACCTGTTCACGCAGCTAAACCTGCGAACGATCGAGGCGATGATGCAGATCCTCGGTCAGCCGATGGAAAAGACCCACTGCATCATGGACAAGTGGGGCTACACGGGCTCGGCGTGCCTGCCGATGGCTCTGGACGACGCGATCGAGGCCCGGGGCATCAAGCCCGGCCAGCGCGTGATGTTCTGCGCCAGCGGCGGCGGCTTGGCGATGGCAACTTCGCTGTGGACGTGGGGATAGGGACGCCTATCAAGACCGGCTGCAGACCCTGTCTGCTGCGTCGCTCATCGAGCTGATCTTCTGTGCCAGCTGTACCCTTGCGGACATCCCGGCATGCGTTCACTGGGACCGTGCCATTGGTGCCGAGCTGGCTCAGGTCCATCGCGGTGTCGACCGCGAATGGCCGGTCGTGCACCTGCTCTGCATGACCAGACAGGTGCACTTGTGCCAGCGTCGACCGACTTTGTCCGTTTGGACCGGCTTCTTTGCACCTTGGGCAATCGTCTTTGCACCTGGGGCAATCGTCTCTGCACCTTGGGCAATCGTCCTTGTACCTGGGGCAATCGTCCTTGTACCTGGGGCAATCGACTTTGTCCCTGGGGACCGGCGCACTTGCACCGGGTGCAAACGACTATGTCCCGCGGGACAGCCACGCTTGCAC
>JAYRFD010000643.1:0-1543 GCA_041908565.1 Polyangia bacterium
CCGTATACCGCAGCGTCGGGAAACAGCACTTGGCCTTGCAGCACAGCAGATGGATAGCGATGCGCGGGCAGGCGTCGCGTGACCCTGCCATTTGCCGTTGGCTCGACGGGGGCGGCGCGATAGCTGGCCAGCACCGCAGCCAGACCCGATCCCCGCACCAGTGCCTTCCAGCCCACTTGGTCCTCGAACGCGCGGCTTAGTTCAATGGCGCGCGCGGCCGATTCGGCATAGGCAATCAGGCCGTGCGAACGCAGCAGCACCAGACGCTCTCGATCGTCGGTGACGATCTGGGCAATGGCCAGCGCCAGATCGCGGCCGGGCGGCACATAGGGCACAACGTGCACCGGCACGCCTTGCACCTGCGTCGGCACGCGGGCCGATCGCGAACAGCCGACCCACATCGAACCGATGCTGTGCGTGTGCGCAACGACGCGGGCCCCCAGCACGTGAAAATAGGTCTCTAGCGACGGGCGTGGACTTGCAGAAAACAGCTCGCGATCGGCGGCGGCATCGCCAGAAAGAGCCGCGCGTGCCAAGGCCATCCCGACGCGACAATGACCGCCGGCCTGGGCGACATCGGCCAAGCGACGACCGCTGGCTTTGACCCATAGCTCGGTGCCGGTCTTGACCGACACATTGCCGCCGGGTCCCTGCACCCAGTCCAGGCCGCCCAGCGCCGATCCCAAGGCCGCAAGTTCAGCGAGGGCATGGTCGACGGCCGCGTTATCTGGCGGCGTGTGTCCGGCCGCGGCCTCTGGGGGATGCGACGGGGCAGGCTGTCTGGGACTCATGCGCATAGCTCCCGCGCGATTTCAGGCAGCGATCGTCCCGCATGCGGGCCAGCCCCCGAGTCGCGCACCAGATACGAGGTCAAGCCCAAGGCGGTCGCCCCGGCGATGTCGCGATCGGGGCTGTCGCCCAGGACCACGCACTGCGCCAGCGGCACCCCCAGGCGGGCAGCGGCCAGTTCGAAGATCGCGGCCTGCGGCTTGTCGGCTTCGACTTCTTCGCTGACGACGACGGCATCCAGCCAGCGCAGAAGATCGAAGTGCTCTAGCTTCCACAGCTGCACGTCCAGCGTCAGGTCGGTGACCAGCGCGATCTTGTGTCCCGCCCGCTTCCAGACCGACAGCAGCTCCAAGGCTCCGTCGCGCAGGCGGGCGGTCTGCAGAAAGGCGGTCCAAAAGGCGCGGTCATAGTGGCGGACCTTGGGCAGCAGATCGACGCGGCCGGCGCGATGCACAAGCTCATGCAGGTACAGCAGTCGCGAATGGCTGGCCCCGCGAGGCCCAACGCGCGCTTTCACGGCCCGACGCGCTTCGTCCCACAAGTGGCGGACTTCGGCTTCCGGGCGGCCCAGGTCTTGGCATAAAAGCGCGGTCACCGCCCGTCGAGCCTGCGCTTCCGCCGGGTGGTAGTCGTACAGCGTGTCGTCGAGATCAAGCAGCAATGCGCGGGGCACGGCGGGCCTCAGGTGGGGGATGGCTGCGCCCGCATGCGAGCGCTCAGCGCGTACATCAACGCGAACTGCACGACGCCGCAG
>JAYRFD010000644.1:0-5063 GCA_041908565.1 Polyangia bacterium
CAGCAGCTTCGTCGGCCTGTTCATGGAGCGATCGCAGGCGCCTATCATCGCCATCCTGGCCTGCTTGAAGGCCGGCGCCGCCTACGTTCCCATCGATCCGGCCTATCCCGCCGACCGCATCCGCCTGATCTTGGAAGAAACGGAAGCCATCCTGGTTTTAAGCAGCGGTCGCCTGACTGAGCGCGTGCCCGAGTTCTTCGCTGGCCCGTGCATCGACGTCGGTCGCGACGCAGCGGCCATCGCGGCGCAGTCGCCCGATCACCTGTCGCGCGCCGAAACCGGCGTTCTGCCGTCGGACATCTGTTACCTGATCTACACATCGGGCACGACGGGCAAGCCCAAGGGCGTGATGGCTGAACACCGCCACGTCTTCCGCTTCGCGCTGGCCTTCAACGAGGTCTGCGCCACCGGCCCCGACGATCGCGTGTTCCAGGGCTTTTCGCTGGGCTTCGATGGATCCGTCGAAGAGATGTGGATGGCGTTCTCCAACGGCTCGGCACTGGTGGTAGGCACGCCGCAGACGCCGCGCTTCGGTGACGAGCTAGCGCAGTTTCTGATCGACCATCGCGTCAGCTACCTGTCGACCGTGCCGACGCTGCTTTCGACGATGAGCCTGTCCATTCCCAGCCTGCGCTGGCTGGTGGTAAGTGGCGAGGTCTGCCCGCCTGAGCTGGTCAGTCGCTGGGCTCGCCCCGGCCTGACCATGCTGAATGTGTATGGCCCGACGGAAGCGACGGTGAACACCACCGCGGCCATCTGCCGTGCAGGATCCCCCGTCACCATCGGCAAGCCGCTGCCCGGCTACGACCTGTACATCCTGGACGAAGCAGGAACGCCAGTTGCCGACGGCGATAAGGGCGAGCTGTTCGTCGCGGGCGAGACCCTGGCCCGTGGCTATTTCCGTCGCCCGGATCTGACCGATGAACGCTTTGTCGAACGAACCGGCGTGCTGCCAGATGATCCAGAAAAGGCGCTGCGTCTGTATCGCACCGGCGACCTGGTGCGGCGTCGCGACGATGGAGAGCTGGAGTTCTTCGGACGCATCGACAGCCAGGTCAAGATCCGCGGCTATCGGGTGGAGCTTGCCGAGATCGAGACCGTCCTACTGCAGCATCCGCAGATTCGTTCCGCCAGCGTCAAGCTAAGCAGCCGCGACGGCCTGCAGGAACTGGCCGCCTATGTCCTTCTGCGCGACGGAGCGACCGATCTGGATCGCGGCGCCGTGCTGGCTCAGCTGGAAGCGCACCTGCCGCCGTACATGATTCCCGGCCACCTGGATGTGCTGTCCGCATTTCCGCTGTTGGCCAGTGGCAAGGTTGATCGCTCGCGCTTGCCGGCGCCGACCAACCCCTTGGTGCGCGTCCACGATCAGCAGGACTTTGTTGCTCCGCAAAGTGAACTGGAAGCGACGATCGCTGCCATCTGGGCCCGCGTCTTTGGCGTCGCCAAGGTGTCAGTGGACGATGACTTCTTCCACGATCTGGGTGGGCACTCGCTGATCGCGGCGCAGATGGTGACGCAGCTTCGCGCAGAGACGCAGGGCCTGCTGCGGCAGTCGGTCACGGTACGCGATGCCTACCGCTTCCCCACCGTGCGCGCGCTGGCCGCATCGCTGGAACCCAGCTTGCTGCAAGGTGATGCCAGCGACGTACGCAGCGTCGGCCACGGTCCCGCCGAGCGCATCGGATCCGAAGCGAGCAGCCCCGCCAGCAGCCGCGCCGTGTTCGCCGCGCAGTCTCCTGCGACTCGCTTTGCAACGGGACTTCTGCAGCTCTTGTCGACCTACGTGATCTATGGCGTCGCATCAATCCCGTTTGTCGTGTTCTTCCTGTTCGCGCGCGGCTGGCTGTTCGGCACAATTCCGACGGAACAGCTTGCCGCAGTGACCCTGGGCCTGACGCTTTTCACCTGGCCGGTGTTCATGGCCATCGCCATCGCGTCGAAGTGGATCCTGATCGGACGCTATCGCGAAGGCAGCTTCCCACTGTGGGGCTGGTATCACCTTCGCGCTTGGCTGGTGGGTCGCTTGGCGGCGCTCAGCGGAGCAGGCGCCCTGGTTGGCACGCCGCTTCTGCCGATCTATCTGCGCCTGATGGGCGCGCGCATCGGGCGCCACTGCACGCTGGACAGCGCGATGATCGGCACCTGGGACTTGATCGAGATTGGCGATGACACCAGCATCGGCGCCGACACGCAGCTTCTGGGCTATCGCGTGGAAAACGGAATGCTGCACTTCGGCGGAGTGCGCATCGGCAGCCACTGCTTCGTCGGCAATCACTCGTCCTTTGGCTTGAACACGCGCATGGGCGATCACGCCCGCCTGGACGATCAGTCGCTTCTTCCCGATGGACACAGCATCGCCGACGGAGAATCCCGCCGCGGCTCGCCTGCCCTGCCCGGCCCGGTCCATGTCTCGGCCGATTCCATCGGCCCCGCCACGCATCGTCGCCCCGTGCTGTACGGCTTGTTGCACCTGATGTTGGTGCAGGTGCTGTCGCTGCTGTCGCTTCTGCCCCTGTTGCCGATGCTGTCGGCGCTTTGGGCCTTGGTCCTTTGGGTCAAAGACGCGCCGCTTGTGGGAGTCGGTCTGTGGCTGTTTGCCGCCGGACCGCTGGGGGTCGTGGTGTCCTGTGCATACATCATGCTGCTGAAAAAGCTGGTGCTGTCGCGCATGCAGCCGGGCATCTATCCGGTGCACAGTCTGCTGTACCTGCGCAAGTGGCTGTCCGACGGCATCATGCGATCCAGTCGCGCCACCTTGCTGCCGCTTTACACCACGATGTTCCTGCCGCCGTTTCTGCGCCTGCTGGGTGCCAAGATCGGTCCGCGGGCCGAGCTTTCTTCGATCTGGTACTTCGCTCCCGAGCTAACCGAGATCGCCGCCGAGAGCTTCTTCGCCGACGGGTCGATCGTCGGTGGCAAGCGCCTGTTCCGCGGTCGCTTTGAAGTCGGACGCAACCGCATCGGAAGGCGCAGCTTTGTTGGCAACAGCGCGATTTTGCCCACCGGCACCAGCCTGGGCGACCGCTGCTTGCTGGGCGTGAACTCGATCCCGCCGGTGACTCCGGGGGCGCAGGGAACGTCCACCCCCGACGGTACGGAATGGCTGGGCTCACCCGCCTTCGCGCTACCGCGGCGGCCGGTGGTTGGCAACTTCGATGACTCTGTGACCTTCAAGCCCAGCGCCAAGCTGTACGCCCAGCGCGCGGTGATCGACAGCCTGCGCATCTTGATCCCCAGCTACATTGGCCTTGCGTCCAGCATCGTCGGCATCGTCGCGCTGAACATGGCCTATGTGCGGTATGGACTGTCGGGACTGCTGCTGCTGTCGCCGATTGTCACGCTATCGCTGGCGATGCTGGCGACGCTTTTGGTGGTCGTGCTGAAGTGGGCGGTAATGGGAACGTTTAAGCCCATCATCAAGCCGCTGTGGTCGCCGTATGTCTGGCTGAATGAAATGGTCAACGGCGCCTACGAATCGGTGATGGCACCGGCCATTGCGCCGTTTTTGGGAACGCCGTTTGCCGCGTTCTTCCTGCGGCTTCTGGGCTGCCGCATCGGCAAGCACTGCTACATCGAAACGACGCTGTTTTCGGAATTCGACCTGGTGCACGTCGGGGATTACGCCGCGCTAAACTTCGGAGCCGTGATCCAGAACCACCTGTTTGAAGACCGCGTCATGAAGTCTTCGCATCTGAAGATCGGTGATGAGTGCTCGGTCGGCAATATGGCGGTGGTGCTGTACGACTCGGAGATGGGATCGCGGTCGGCGCTGGGTCCGCTGTCACTGCTGATGAAGGGAGAGTCGCTGGCCGATGGCACGCACTGGCACGGCATCCCCTGCATGCCTTGCCTGCCCCACGCCCCGACGGTGCCGGCGCTGCCTGCCGCGGCCGCGGTTCCAGCACGTGTACCGAGCACACCGGGCTCTGTAGATTCGCAGCAGGCCGCAGCGAGCGCGTAGGTGGCTGCCTTGTAGTTGCATCAGCGGCTGTAGTCTGCGGTCGGCGCAGGCGGTCGCGGCTGCTTGCTGGGCTGCGTTTCTGACTGTGGCTGACGATTCGATCTCAATCACAGATGCAAGTAGATTGCGTCTGTGATCTGCCACAAGTCAGCCAATGGGCCCGCGGATAGCGCTTGCAAGCGAGTCGCCATGTCGGCTCCAGTTGGCTGCAGGGCGACGAAGGCGGCGCGCACGTCGCCAAGCTGTGCGATGGCTCGCAGGCTGGCTTCCAGTTCCAGGCGGGCGCGCAGGGCGGGCCACAGCACATGCAAGTGACTTGCATCTTGTGCCAGAGTGGAAAAGCACTGCATCAACGCTGCGGTCTGGCTGCGCGCTTCAAACACCAGCCCGGCGCCCTGATCCGGATGCAGGGCCAGCGCGCGCAGAGCCGGCAGCCATTCCTGATCCGACGGACCAAGGTCTTCCACGCGGGGCGCATCGGGCTGACCGGCCAGCCACAGCGCAATCGCCGCTCGCAATAGCCCGCCGACCCGCTGACTGCCGACGCTGGGCTGCAGGACCAGCGACACGCCACTGCGCAGCAGGTGCAGTGCGCGCAGCGCCGCGAAGCGCGCCTGATTTTCGTGACCCGCTGCGGTCAGTCGGCGCAGCAAGCGCAGGCGCGGCGGGCGGCAGGGATCGCAGGTCGCAGGCTGTTCGCTTGGCGGAAGCTCCGCATCGTCGACCAGCGCGACCTCGACGGAGCCCAGGCCTTGGGATCGCGCAAGCTCGCTCAGAAGCTCGCTCCACTCTGCCGATACGCGCAGGGGCGCGGCCTGAAGGCCCAGCACATAGCGCCCAAGCAGCGACAAGGCAACCTGCCAAGGCTGCAGATCCGCCGACGGTGGACGTAGGCGATGCAAGGTCTGTTCAAGCAGCGTCTCAGGAACGGGCAGCGCACCCAGGTCGTTCAATCGCTGGTCAATCGAATTGGCCCCAAGCGCCGTCGCTGGGCCCACTTGCTGGACGGCTGCTGCGTCGTGTCCACTGACAAAGGACAGCGTGCCCAGATACAAAAGCTGGGCTCCCATGCCCAGCCGTTCCGATAGACCCGCCAAAG
>JAYRFD010000645.1:0-3051 GCA_041908565.1 Polyangia bacterium
CCCTGTATCAGCAAGCCGGGCGAGGTCTTTGGGCCGCCCACCAAGCCGGCCTGGTGCATCGCGACTTTAAGCCCGAAAACGTGCTGGTGGATCGACGGGGCCTGGTGCGCGTGGGGGACTTCGGCTTGGCTCGCCTGCAAGGCGATGCAGAGCCTCTTTTCGACTCATCCGCCGACCCGCTGCCGGCGGTCGCATCGTCGCCGGTGCTGCACTTGCCGTTGTCACAGACGGGGACGTTGGCGGGCACGCCCGGCTACATGTCGCCCGAGCAGTACCGCTGCCAGGCCACCGACCATCGCAGCGATCAGTTCAGCTTCTGTGTGGCGCTGTTCGAAGCCCTGTTTGGTCGGCGCCCTTTTGCCGGGGACCACGTCGACGAATTGGCCGTCGCGGTGATGGGCGGCAAGCGGCACGAGATCCCGACCACAACCGCGGTTCCCATCGAGATCCAGCAAGCGATCCTGCGCGGTCTTTCAACTGAGCCCAGCGCGCGCTTCGAATCGATGGATGCGCTGCTGACCGCCCTGGATGTCCAAGCGGAACATCATCCCGCTGGCGCCAAAAAGGCCCGTCGGTCGCTGTCGACCGCCATGCTGGCCGCGACCCTGCTGGCCGCATCTGGGATTGTGACGCGGGTGATTCCGTCTCGGTTTACATCCTGGAGTCTGATGGCGATTATGGGCTTTGTGGTAGCCCTGTTCGGCGTCGGTATGCTTGTTTTCCGTCGATCTTTATTGGCCAATGAATTCCACCGCGGATTGACACGCCTGAGCTTTGTGTGCGTTTGTACGCTCTTTCTATCTCGACTGACTTCTGCACTCGTTAATATTGAAATTTACAAGTACGTTGCCGTGGATTTTGTGTTCTTGTCTGGGGTAACGGCACTGATCGCTATGTATTACCTTCCTCGTCTGTGGTTTTTGTTTCCGATTATGATATCGTGCGCTATTCTGACTGGTTTGTTTCCTTCTTTCTGTTTTGAAATTTCCAATATCGGTTATTCACTTGTGCCGTTCTTTTATATCTCGGGCTGGTCTGAAGTCGCGTCGCGCACGCAGCTCTCGTCGGGCAAGGGGAAATCCTCTGCAAGCGACTCGCGGCTTCCTGAGCTGCGTTCTTCGCGAACCTAGCCCCAGGCGGGGGGCTGATTCGAGCGGACGCGCGGGGCTACGCCGATCGCGGGCTTGCTGCACGGGAAGCTGCCGACACTTCGGCCATCCCGCGGACGTAATCCTTTTCAGCGACGATATGTTAGACTCCAAGGTCTCATGTCGGATCGTATGATCGCGCCCGAGGAGTCTTTGGGTCCGGCTGCGGCACCGGGATCCACCGACGAGGTCGCGGCACTGGCTGTGCCTGAGCTGTCTTCCGTTTCGCCTACGCCCAAGGTTCGCTTGGAGCGGCTGTTCTCTCTGGGACAGCAGGGCTCCCCTGAGGGGGCTGACGGCAGAGACGGCCATGACAGCGGTCGACCGTCTGTCCTGCACGAGCTTTTGCTGCTTTTGGGGCGAGAGCTAAGCGAGCGCAGCCCAAGTGACAGCGAGACGCCGTCGCTGGCCGTGCAGCTATCGCTTTTGGTCTGGGATGGTCTGGGCCGGCCCGACGTCGCGCTGCCGTTGCTGAAAGACAAAGGCGGGGCCCATCCGGTGGCCCATGCGCTGCGCTTGCAGGCCGCCATCGACGACGCGCAGCCCGACGCGGCGCTGCGTTCCCTGGCCGATCGTCTGCGATCCAGCGCATCGGCTCAAGACATGGCCGAGCTTGGCGAGCTTTTGCTGTTTGCGGCCGCCCATGACACCGCCGGTGCGGCGTCGGTGCTGGATACGTACTCGCTGGCGTCCGATCTGCTGGCCAAGGGGGGCGAAGCGCGCCTGCGGGCGCTGTCCTTGACCCTGCAAGGCAAGCTGGCCGCCGCGGCCGCTGTGCTTGAGGCCAGCGACGATGGCAATGACCTGCTGTGGGCGGCCGACCTGCTGCTTTTGGGGCAGCCGGGTCTGTTTGTCGCCGGGCGCTCCGACGGGATAGGCGGCCAAAGCGCGCTGGCTCCTGCGGTTGCTCTGTTGGAAAAAGCCGCCGGCCTGGTTGCCTCGGTCGATGCAACGTCGGCGGGGGCGGCTGGCGTATCCGCCGTCGGAGCGGCCTTTGCGGCGCTGTCGGCCATCGAGCGGCTTTTGTGCTTGGCGCAAGATCCGCGCAGCGGCCTGCGTCCGCGGCGCTTGGAAATTCAGCGACGGCGCTTTGAGTTTCTGGGCGGCCTAAGTGCGATTTCCGAAAGCACCAGCGAAGCTGCGTTGGCCCAGGGCAGACCGTCGAACCGCGTCGAGCTTTTGGGCAGCGCTCTGGAGCTTGCGGCCCTGCTGGCCGAGCAGAGCGATGGGGCCAGCGAGCTTGAGGCCATGGCGCTTTACGACGCGGTGGCCGGCTTCTGTGCGCGTCATCGCGAGCTGAGCGCGGCCGTCGGGCGCTATCTGGCGCAGCTTGCCGCAGCCCGCTTGCATCTGCGTCGCGGCGAAGCCACCGCGGCGGCCGAGCGCTATCAAGCACTGGCCTATTTCCTGGTCGACCTGTCGGGTGGACGCAGCGCCGCGCATGGCCTGACCGCCGGTCCCAGCGACGGCGAGACTGCGTTGGCCAGCACGCTGGATCGACGGGCGTTGACATCGGCCTTGTCGTATTTCGGTCGCGCCGCGGACTTGCTGGAACGCGATGGTCGCGACACCGCCAGTGCGCTGCGTGCAGCATCGCTGCTGGGTCGCGTCATGGAGTTTGGCTGCTGGCACGAGTCGCTTGTGCTGCGTCGCCTGCGCACCTTGCTGAGCAGCGGGCACGAGGGACAGGCCGAAGCGATCTCGGCCCTGGTGCGCTTGGCCGAGCAGTCCGTGCAGCAGGGCGACGAAGCGCGGACCCTTCGGCTGTGGGCACGGGCCGCGCGCGCGTCCGAAGTGCTGCGCATCCCGGGCGGGGATGCCTATGAACTGTCGCTGGGGACGCTCTCTGCGCAGGCTCCGACGCCGACCACGCGCCGCGATCTGCTGGCCTTGGCTCGCCACA
>JAYRFD010000646.1:0-2043 GCA_041908565.1 Polyangia bacterium
CGATATCACAAGCGGCGTGCCAGCCTCGTGACTGCTGGCCACGCTGAAGCCAAGCTCGCTGGGCAGACGATCGAGCAGGAGCTCGATCACGGCCTCTGCCGGATCGCGCAGATCGTCGCCGGCAAACTGGGCGCGCAGCCGATAGCCGCCCGCCGGCAAGCGGCTGAATGTATGGCTGACCTGTCCTTGGTGATCGGTTGTGATGGACTCGGTCAGCCAGGGGCCCTGCGACGTCTCAAGGATCAGCTGTACGCGACGGCTATCAAACGAACGAGGACCCTCGGTGGAATCGTCGGGGCCGCTGGGCGCGGTGGCTTGATCGGTCAGCTGGGCCTGGATCTGGACGGAAAAGCGGCCGCGCTGGCCATGGTGTTCGACCTCGCGCAGTGTCAGGCGCGTGCGTGCGCGGATGTGCACGACGGGGCTGTCGTCGCTGGCGTGCACATTCGCAGCGAAAAGAAGCGGCAGCAGCAGGCCCAGCAGAATACCAACGCAGCAGGCACGAGCCAGGGCAGGCCCCTGGGCCGACCGATGGTTCCGCCGCGTCCGCATGATCATGAAGGGCTTGTACTAGAAGATTCCGACGGCGCCAAGCGAGGCCGACAGCCCGTGGGCACCGACGGTCTCGCTGCTGGTTCCGCTGCTCATCAACAGCCACTGGCCGGCATAGCCCGCGGTGAACTGCAGCGCGAACTGCGTGTGCATCCAGTACCGGGCACCGGGCGCGATTTCATAGAACAGCAGCGTGTCGGGCTTGGCGTTGCTGGGGATGCTCTGGCCCGATGCGATCGTCGCGCCAGCGCCGAAGCGCAGCTGACCGATTAGCTCGGCTCGCTGGTCGCGCGAACGAACCAGGGCCACCTGCAGACCGGGGATGACCAGGAAGCTGGTCGACGTATCCGACTCGAGCGTCCGCTTGTCGAACAGCGAGCTGATGCCCAAGCCCAGCGTGATCATGGCGCGACCCGCCTTGTAGCCGATCGACACCTGCCCTGCGAAGCCAGTGGTCGAAGCCAGCGAGCTTGTCTGACCCGACACGACGACGCTGGCCGTCGGCTGGATGCCCAGGGCTGCCGACAGGACGAAGCCACGTCCCGCTTGCGCCGGGCGCTCTTGCGGTAGCTGCGGGTAATAGGGGGCCACTTCGCCCCCTGGGCTGTGCGCTTCAGCAGTCGCTGCCGATGCACCAGACGGAGCCGCCGCCGCCGTTGTTGTATGCGGAGTGGCCGGGGACTGCGCGACGCTGCTGGCACTGGTCGCATCGCTGGGACTGCCGGTCGTGCTGCTTGGGGCGGGTGCCGGCGTGGGCGCTTGCACCGCGGGCGTCGAAGGGGCGGGTGCTGCCGTCTGTGCGGGGGCCGCGCTGGGCGACCACTGGCCAGGAATTTGTGCCAGCGCGACGGCGGGCAGCAGCGTAGCCAGGGCACTGGCAGCGCGGACCAAGGTGACGGGACGAGGCGAGGTTCTGTTCATACCGATCTCCCGATGTTGCAGCCGATTCTGTGTCCTGGCTGGTGTACCGAAGACTGGACGGAGCTTCGCAGTCGTTGCGCGGCGCAGGACAGTGCGTCTCATCTTCGCCGATCGCCTCTGTTTTGGGCAGAGCTTCGTGCGCGGCAGCCCGGCCCACGGCACGTGCGTCCAGCACCGCCTGACTTTTGTCGCCGGCGCGTCGTTGATCGTGAGCCTGGGCCTGTGCCGCAGTCCCCAGCTTTTCTGGCGGTGTGCCGCTTGGTTCCGCGTATCCTGTGTAGATAGGCAAAGGCCACGCCAGCGCTTGGGCACGCATCCCTGCCGAAGCCGTGGTGTTCGCAACACGCCGAGCCAGGTGGGGGGAATCGTGAGCGATGCCAGCGCACCGCGGCCACCGCGGACACAGACGCAGCCAAGCGAACCGCGGTCAGCGGGCCCTGTGCCGGCCAGCGAGGAGAGCATTGCCATCGACTCGCTGCTCGCACCGTCTGGGGCGGCGGCGAACGCGCGTCAGGCCAGCGTCCCCGACATCGCGGCGCTTGGGCAGCGCTTCTTGGCCGAAGCACCGAC
>JAYRFD010000647.1:0-3781 GCA_041908565.1 Polyangia bacterium
AAAGAAGGAAGCGGAAAAGCCGGTCGAAAAGGTCGCGACTCCGCCCGCCAAGGCCAAGGCCCCCGAAAAAGCGCCCGAGCGCCCAGCGGAAAAAGCCGCCAAGGGCAAGCCCGCTGCGGAGGAAGCCCCCGCCAAGGCCAGCAAGAAGTCCGCAGAAAAGGAAGTCGCCAAGGAACCCGCCAAGCGCGCCGGTGGCAAGCCGGCCAAGGCGGGCAAGTCGACGGCTCCGGCGGCTGTAGTGCCGACCAAGGCGGTGAAGAAGGCCGCCGACAAAGGCAAGGTCACCAAGCTGGCCACTCCGGCCATCGCCAGCAAGAAGACCGTCGCCCCTGCGAAGAAGGCGCCAGCCAAAGCTGAAAAAGCCACGGCGGCCAAAGGCAAAGCTAAAGGGAAACGCGGCTCTGTGACGCCGCCACCTGGTGTTCGCCTGGGCCCTGGCGAAGAAGTCCGCATCTGCGAGTGGGAGCGCTGCCAGAAAGCCTTCGTCGTCAAGGCCAGCGGTCGTAACACCGTGCGCCGCTTTTGTTCGGGCACCTGCCGCGGTCGCGCGTCGGAAGCGCGCACCGGCAAGCGCTAAGCACCCCCCAAAAGCCGCCGCAGCGGCCCCCGCACGTTCGTCCCTTCTCCCCATCTCTTTCCGTTTAATCGTCGTCTGCTACTCGTCTGCTCGTCGCCCAGCTCCGACGATCGAGGCCTGGGCCCGCGGTCCCTGTGAAGTATTTCATCGTTCTGAGGCTGCGACCGCAGTCAGCGCCGTCGACCTGTGTCATTCTGGGGACCCAAGCGAGACTCGTGGATGCAGCGGCCGATCACTGGGTATCACCAAGACGAAAAAGGCGACTGGGTCGCCGAACTGTCCTGCGGTCACGGACAGCACATCCGGCACAATCCGCCCTTCACGCTGCGTCCCTGGGGCCAGACGCCAGAGGGGCGGGCCTCGAAGCTCGGCATGGAGCTTGACTGCGTGCGCTGCGATCGGCTGGAGCTTCCCGAGACCTTCGTTGCCTACCGCCGAACCCCAGTCTTCGACGAGGAAACCATCCCAGCGGGACTGCAGAGAGACCACTCAACCAAGCCGGGCGTCTGGGGGGTGATTCGCGTTCTGTCGGGTCGCTTGCGCTACTGCCTGGATGGCCTGGACGGGCGCGAGTGGCTGCTGGATGCGGACCACGCCGGCACCATCCCACCGCAAGTGCTGCATCACGTTGCAGCGGATGGGCCGGTGCAGTTCTTTGTCGAGTTTCATCGAAATCGCGACACGTGATCCAAATCGTGGCGCCCCCCTTTCGATTCCAGCGGCGCTCGTTATCTTGTGCACTGCGATGCTGCGGTGAAACAGCATGAGCACGCGCGAGCTATTCCGACATCCTCTGCTGGCCGTGACGCTTGAGGCCGAAGGCCGGCTGGCCCGCGTGCGACGATCGAGCCTGAGCATGACGAGCGCCGAGTTCGCGCAAGTCGATCCAATCGTCGCCGGACTGCTGCCCATGTATCGCCGGCCGAAGATGGCGCTGCTCATGGACTCACGCGATGCGCCCATGGTCTTTGATCCCTATCTGGAACGCGCCATGGCGGATTCGTTTCGTCGGCTGTCGCAGGGCTTTGCGGCGGTTGGCATCTTGCTTTCCAGCAGCCTCGGCCGGCGACAGACCCAGCGCATCGGAGCGCGCGATCAGCTGAGCTTCACGATCTTTTCCAGCGAAGACGAGGCCATCCAAGAACTGCTGGCAGCCGTCCCGCGCGCCACCTCTTAGCGTTGTGCGGTGGCCCACTGCGGCCCGGGCTGTGCAGCGCGGCTGTGCCTGTGCATCGCGAACTTCGCCGCGCAACCAGACACGCGATGCGAATCGCGAGACCGGCAACTTCGACACCGGGAAGTTTGAGACCGGGAACTTCGAAGCAGGGAATGTCGGGGCAGGGAATTTCGCGTTGAGAAATCGCGCGATAGCGAAGCTGGCAAAACCGCCGCTCGGTTCAGCGCATCTGACTAGAAGTTCAGATCCCGGACGATGCGGCCCGCGCTTGGATGCGTTGGAAGGGGCGCCAAAGGAGCAGGCGCTTGGCGGCGTTGGAAGGGGTTCTAACCAAGCAGGCGCTTGGCGGCGTGGACGACGGCATCGGGGGTGAAGCCGAAGTGCTTCTGCAGTTCCTTCAGTGGAGCGGATGCGCCGAAGGTCTTCATGCTGATGCTGATGCCATCGGTGCCGATGTAACGCGCCCAGCCAAAGGCCGACGCTTGTTCGATGGCGATGCGCGCGGTGACGGTGGCGGGCAGCACGCTGTCTTTGTATTCAGCGCTCTGGTGTTCGAATAGCTCGAAGCAGGGCAGGCTGACCACGCGGGCGGCGATGCCGTCGGAAAGCAGGCGCTCGTACGCATCCAAGGCCAGCTGGACTTCGCTGCCGCTGGCGAGAAGGATCACCTGCAGGCTGCGGTCGCGAAAGCGCTCGGGATCTTGCTCTCGCGCGTCGGCCAGCACATAGCCACCACGCAGCAGGCCCGATGCGGCTCCATAGCGGCTGCGATCGAGCGTCGGCAGCGCCTGTCGGCTTAGCACCAAAGCCACCGGCTCGTGACGCAGGCGCATGATCAGGCGCCAGGCCTCCGCGACTTCGTTGGCATCGGCCGGGCGAATCGTAAACAGGTGCGGGATGGCGCGCAGCGACGCCAGATGTTCGATCGGCTGGTGCGTCGGTCCGTCTTCACCAACGCCGATCGAGTCGTGAGTAAAGATGTGGATCGTCGGGATTTCCATGATCGCCGACAGGCGGATGGCCGGGCGGGCATAGTCCGAAAAGATCAGGAACCCCGACCCATACGGTCGCAGCTTCGATAGAGACAGGCCGTTTAGCACCGCGCCCATCGCGTGTTCGCGCACGCCGAAGTGCAGGTTGCGACCGCCGCGGTTGTCGGCTTGAAAGTCGCCGGCGCCGTCAAATGTCAGCGTGGTCTTGGTCGAGCGCGCCAAGTCCGCAGAGCCGCCCAAGAGCCACGGCACGCGCTTGCCCAAGGCGTTTAGCACCTTGCCGCTGGCGTCGCGGCCAGCCATGCCTTTCTTGTCGGCGGGAAAAACCGGAATGTCTTGATCCCAGCCTTCGGGAAGCTGGCGGTGCTGCATGCGAAAGACCTGATCCGCCAGGTCTGGGTACTGCTTGCGATACTCGTCGAACAGGCTCATCCAAGCTTGTCGCGCGCCGGTGCCACGGTCGGCCAAGCCTGCGGCCATGTGCTCGCGCACTCCGTCGGGGACCAGGAACTTGGCGTCTTCCGGCCAGCCGTAGTTCCGCTTGGTCAGGCGGATTTCTTCTTCACCCAGCGGCTCGCCGTGCGCGTGTGGTGTGTCTTGCTTGTTGGGGGCGCCCCAGGCGATGTGCGAATCGACGATGATCAGCGTCGGTCGGTCGGCAGAGCTGGCCGCGCTGCGCAGGAAGGTCTGTAGCGCGTGGTCTAGCTGCCCCAGGTCATTGGCGTCTGTGACGTGCAGCACCTGCCAGCCATAGGCCCGGAAGCGCGCGCCGACGTCTTCGGAAAAGGCCAGGCTGGTCGTGCCGTCGATGGTGATCTTGTTGTTGTCGTAGATCCAGCACAGGTTCGACAGCTTCAGGTGGGCGGCCAGCGACGCGGACTCGCCGCTGATGCCTTCCATCATGCAGCCGTCTCCGGCCAGGGCGAAGACGTTGTAATTGAACATCTCGAAGCCCGGGCGGTTGTAACGGGCGGCCAGCCAGCGACTGGCAATCGCCATGCCCACCGACGTCGCGACGCCTTGGCCAAGCGGTCC
>JAYRFD010000648.1:0-2400 GCA_041908565.1 Polyangia bacterium
CGCGCACCGTCGATGTCGATGGGCAAGCCATCGGGATTCTGTTCACGATAGAAGCGCGTCACCTCGGCCCGTGACAGGCGGCTGTAGTCTTCGTCACCGACGAAGCCCGAGTCGTCGCGGTACTGGCCCGTGGGCTTGAGCCGGGCCGTGATCGCGTGCCGGGCCGCGACCAGCCAAGCGGGCACGTCTGGTGATGCCGTCGGTGGCCGCCGTGCAGGGTCGTCGGCTGGCACCTGCAGCGACGCAAGCTCGCCATCCAGCGAGGCAATCAACGCCTGGCACGACAGCGAACAGGCCTGCCACACGGCAAGTGGCCAGTCGGGCGGGCGGGCGAAGCAGCCAAAGTCGCGATCGGGATGGGTGTGCATGGTGCGCTGGGTCGCGCTCAGCAGACGCTGACGGATGCTGCCGTGCGGCTGGGTTGCGACGGTTGGATCCTGCCGATCGAACGTATCACGGTGGCTGCATCTGCATCGACGGGTTCGGGCGCTGCAAGCCAGCGGACTGGCGCTGCGTGACTTGCGCGCAGGCCCGCAGATCCTGCGCAGTTTGCACGATTGACACAGCGCGGCGCGCTTGGGCTAGGACGCCGTTGGCGTGATTGCCCGTGACGAGGACAAGCCAGACTGAGTCAGGCGAGAGCGCGCCCGGAGCGACCGACCAAGCCGTACTGGAAGTACGGCGCCCGAGGGAGCGAGGACGTAATCCGAGCCGGGCCAGTCCGGCGCAGCCGCAGAACGGCACTTACGCCAACAGCCTCCGAGTACGACCTGGTCACTTCACAAGACCGAGCGCCCTACTGCCATTGACTCCTCCGGGCTCAGACAGTCCTCGGCACCGACGGTTGATGCGATGCAAGCGCACCGCACGTAGTGGCTTGCGGGTCGTCGTTTTTTCTGGGCTCGGAGGAGTCGATAGCCGCGCGGCTACCGACGGTGAACCCGGCAAAGGACCAAGTCGTACTAGGCCGCCGCCCTGCCCTCGCCCCAAAGCGATCGAGCGCTTCAGACCGCCGCATGAACCCATGCCGGACTCCGTCGCTCGCTGTTTGCTGTGGAGCCGTCGCTGGCCGCATTCTGTGCGCATTTTCCAGGTCTGTGTGGGTCCGTGGTGCTCGCCAGAGCCGGCTGCTCTTGGGCCCCCGTCGGCATGCAACTTGCGTATGATTTAGTCCAACCATCTACCGGGTTGGGTCTCACGCAATGCGGGTCCACGAAGACATGTCTTCCTCTGCCGACCAGGTGCAGCGGCTGGTCGACGCCGGCCAGGTTGAACAAGCCCTGGATCTGTGCGAACAGAACGTCCTGCGCAATCCACGCAATGCCGAAATGTGGAATACAGGCGGTCACTTATTAAACAAATTAAACCGCCCACACGATGCCATCTTTTATTATCATAAATCCGGGGAATGTTACTTAAGCGCCGGTGAGCTGGCGCAGTCAATCGCGGCCTATAAGCGAATCCTGCAGCTGCAGCCAAACGACGCCAAGGCGCACTTGGCCTTGGCTGCGATCTATCGCACGCAGGGTCAGTCGAGCCGGGCTGCCCTGTCGTATGAGCTGGCCGCGCAGGCTCTGTCCGCCCAAGGCCGGACTCGCGAAGCCCTGGCGGCCGTGCAGCGCATCGTCGAGATGTCGCCGGACAACGTGGCCCGCCGCATCCGCCTGGCCGAACAGTATGCCAAGGCCCAGCTGATCACCGAGGCCCTGCGCGAGCTTCGTACAGCAGAAGCCTTCCTGCTGGACGCCGGACGCATCGAAGAAGCGAGCCGGCTGGCCAAGCGCATCAGCACCTTGGAAGCGCAGCAGAAGGAAGCCCAGGCCAAGGACCCCAGCCTGCTGGTTGCCGAGGCCGAGTCCTTCCTTCGCCTGGGTCTGTTCGACCAAGCCACCACGTATCTGGAAGAAGCGCTGGCAGCCAATCCCGGCCTGCGCCCTCTGCGCGAGCCCTTGGCCAAGCTGTACGTCGTGCAAGGTCGATATCACCAGGCGGTTGGCGAGCTTCGTCAGCTGCTGTCGCTGGGCCCGCGCCGCCCCGACGAGATCCGCCTGCTGCGCTATGTCCTGCGCCTGGACAGCGACGATCACAAAGCGCAAGAGCGCCTGAATGAACTGCTGACGCGCGAGCGCTCGGACGACTCGGGCGAGTATCTCAGCGAGCAGATGCTGGTCTCCGTGGCGTCTGTCGATCGCGAGCTGCGATCGGCCCTGCATCACCACCGCCCGCCGACCGATCTGGCGCAGACTGCCGTGCTGGAAGTTCGCGACAACCATGAACTGACCGCTGCCGTGCGAACCACGGTGCCATCCAGTCTATCGTCGCCGCCCGACCCGGCAGAGGAAGCCTCCGCACCTGCGTCCTCGGACGCCAGCGAGTCGACGCGACCGCCGTCGGCCACGA
>JAYRFD010000649.1:0-2325 GCA_041908565.1 Polyangia bacterium
ACCGGTGTTGGAATCGGCGGGCGGGGCGGCTGGGCTGGCTCCCCGGGCGGGTGGGGCTGCGGCCAGCTTGGACAGGCAGCCGAAGTGGATCTGCAGCTCGCCACGCGGGTGGGCGGGGTCCAAGTACACCAGGCCCTCGACGCCGAATTCGCCAAACAGCTTGCCGCTGACCTGGGTGCCGCCGTCGGGACGCTCGCGGAACTTAAGCCCGCCATCCTTCAAGGACAGCACGCTGACCGCCATGCCGAACAAGGAAAACAGGGGATCGGGCTCGCTGCTGAGGCTGCTGCGCGGCACCTCGGGGCGATCGGGGATGTGCCCGCTGATGGTGACGCCGTTGACGCTCAGCTGACCATCCAAGCGCGGCTGCAGCGGCGCCGTAGAGCCCAGGATGCGCACCGCGCCAGACAGGGTTCCGGCCAGGTCGAAGGGCAGATCGGCGACGCCGGGTAGCTCGCGCAGGGGGACCTGCGAGGGCTTGAGCGTGAAGTCGACAAAGCGCTCGCCTTCGCGTCGCATGACGGCCGACGCGCTGATCAGCCCGGTGCCCAGCTTGGCCTGCAGCGATCGCAAGGTCATGGTGCTGCTGCCCAGCTCGGCGTCAAACAGCAGATCGTTCAGGCGGCTGTTCTGCACCAGCAGCGACGGCACGCGCGCGGCCAGGCTGCCTATCGGCTTGCCCCAGGTGCCGGTCAGGCGAATCTGCCCATCCAGCAGGCCGGCGATCGGAGCCACCGATCGGAAGACGGCCAGGTTGATGTGCTCAAGCTGGGCCGACAGCGTCATGGCGGGATCGGCGGGGCGACGACTGAGATCGTCCAGGAACAGCTTCGTTGATCCTTCGCCGTGCAGCGTGCCCAGCGGTCCCTGCGCCGACAGACGCGACAGGCTCAGCGTTCCGTCGCGCAGCTCAAAGCCGGTCGAGGCATCGGTGAAGCGCTGCCCGGCCAGATCGATGCCGGACAGCGATAGCTCGCCGGCCAGAAGCTCGGGACGGGCGATGCGGCCGGCGATGCGCATCTTCAGCTTGCCCTCTTCCGCCGACGAAGTCAGGCCCGCCGCCTGCCCGACAAACTGCACGATGCGACCGACCGAGGTACCGCGACCGCGCAGCTCAAACGAGGGGATCTCGAGCTTGCCGGTCTTCATGCCGACGTTGCCGCGATCGACATCCAGGGCCAGCGCATCGCCGTTGAAGTACAGGCCGCGGAAGCTCAACAGATCGGGGTTGTACAGGAAGCTGCCGGCGATCTTGATCTCTTTGGGCAGCGGATCGCGGTTGGCGATGCGATCCAGCGTGGCTTCGACGCGCTCGATGGTGACGCGCTCGGGATGGGCGGCCTTGCCCAAGTGGCCCGATGCGCGGAAGGCGCCGTGCAGCTTGCCGGCGACGTAGGGGCGAAGAAAAGGCGGCACCAGATCGACCTGCGATGGATCGGTGGCGGCCATGGAGATGCGGGCCGACCAGGGCATGTCGCCCAGGAAGCTGATCTTCATGGGCTCGGCGCGGACCTCGCCCCCCAGGGCCTGGCCGACGATCTGCGACAGCAGCAGCTCTCCCGAGACCAGCTGGAAGGGGGTGCTGGCTTGATGGATGGCGATGGTGGCGACCTCGGCCTCGACGCCGCCGACCTGTCCTTCGATGACGACGGAGCGCTGCTCTGGATCGATGGGATAGGGCGTCTTGTGCCAGGACTCGGCGAGGCAGGGGGCGGGTCGCCCGCGCGGAGTCTGCGGCAGCGTCGACGAAAACGGGCCCGAAAAGCGCACTCGACCGCGGGGATCGCCGCTGGGCTTGATCAGTCCCCCGGGGATCAGCCCGGCCAGCTTGGCCCCGTGTTCGAAGCTCAGCTCCAGACGGACGCCGGGATCGCAGTAGGTGTCCAGCAGACTGCCGTCGATTTCTACCGTTGCTCCGGCGGCTTCCAGCTGGCCACGAAACACCAGATCCTGGCGACGGCTGGCGCGCGCACCAAAGCGACGCAGGGCGATGTTGCGCAGTGGGAAGACGAACTCGCCGGCCCCTTCTTTGGTGCCGAGGACCAGCTCGCCCTCGTCGGCGGTAGCCTTGGCGACTTCGTAGTAGAAGCTCAGCAAGCCGGGGCGCGCCTCGGATGCGTCGGTCGACATGCGCAAGGTGGCGGTGCCGGTCAGGCCTTCGACGCGGCCATGCCAGCCTGAAAACGCCATCTCGTAGTGCGCTTTGTGCAGCGTGACACCGGGGCTGTCCAAAAGAATGCGGACGTGACCTGGCGTCGGTGGCGCATCTTCCGGCTTGGGCTTGCGACTGCCCATCGCGGCGACGATGTTGACCTCGGTATACGG
>JAYRFD010000650.1:0-3366 GCA_041908565.1 Polyangia bacterium
GGCGTTCGGCGGCGCGGGGGGGGGCGCAGCGCGTTGCATGAGTCAGCGAGTGGGGCAAAGAGCAAGGCGGAGGAGGGGGCCCACAGCCGAAAGGCTGGGGAGAGCGGCCTCGGGGCGGTGAGGACCGACAACGCAGCGATTTAGCCCACGCAGCGACGTTTGCAGCGCGCGGTTAGGGGGCAAGGAGGGCGTCGCGGAGGCGGGCGATGCGGTCGGTGGCGTCGCGGAAGCTGCCGCGGGAGCCGAGGGAGAGCTGGAAGTACAAGATGGCCTCGGTGCGGTTCTTGAGCTGCTCGTAGGTGACGCCTAGTTCGTAGTACAGCTCGGTCAGTTCGCTGTCGCTGGCCTGGGGCAGATTGATGGCCTTGGTGAAGGCCAAAAGGGCATCGTCCAGGCGATCGAGATCGCGCAGGCACATGCCGATCATGCGCACGGCGGCGACGCCGAACTTGGGATCGCTGCTGGCTTGGTGAAACTGGGCCAGCGCCTCTTCATACTTGCCGGCCAGGCGCAGGGTCGACGCGGTGGCATAGGCGCGCGGCATGCCCGATTCCGTTGCGTGGCCCGGCAGCGAGCTGGGCGGCGGCGGCGGGATCGATCGCGGGGGAGCGGCGGGGCGTTCTTCCTTGATGTCGTGGGGCTCGACTTCCAGCGTCGATTCCCCGGGGGCCAGTGGACGTTCGCCGGCGGCCTTGCGACGGCGGGGCTTGCTTCCGACCGGGACTTCCGATTCGCGCGGTTTCGGCGGCAGGGTCACGGCACCGTGCAGATCGGCGCTGCCGGGGCTGGGCTTGGGCTCTGCCAAGGCCATGCGGATGACGACGCCCAGGCCGGCGGCGCCGGGCAGGGCTTGCAGCTCCAGCAGCTTGTCGCGCACGCGCTTGGCATGCGGGTAGCGTTCGCGCAGCTTCAAGACCAGCCCCAGGCCCACGGCGTACTCTTTTTTGGCTAGCTGCTCGTCGACGGCATCCAGCTCTTCCTTCAGCGTGCCGTTGTGATAGGCCATCTCTTCGGCCACTTCTTCGACGCGGGTGCCATCGGGATTGGTGGTCGCGGCCGACTGCGCTTGCAGCTCGCTTTGGACCTGCGGATCGCTTTCGAACAGGTTCTGCGTGCGGTCCAGATCGGTGGATGGGCGGTGCGCGGCCAGGTACTCGCGCAGCGATCCGGAAAGCGAGTTCTCGGCGGCTTCGGGGTGCACGAACTCGGCGCTGATGCTGGCGGCGTCACCGGGCTGCTGGCTCAGCAGTCGCTTGAGCCGGGCCTCTGCGGCTTTGTCGAGGCCGCCCAGGCGCTGCAGGAAGCGCAGGTAGCGAATCTCGTCTTGCACGTCGGTGCACGACGTCAGCAAGAGCCGCAGCTCTTGGATCGCTTTGGGGTGGTTGCGCTGCGCCAGGTACAGCTTCAAAAGCGGCTCGCGCAGGCCGCGCAGCGACGGCTGGCCCTGCAGGGCGCTGGACAGGTGGGCGATGGCTTTGTCGACCAAGCCCAGCCGCAAGAAGGCTTCGGCATCGACCAGAAGGCGCGTCGTCGCGGCATCCTTGGGCGGGGGCGGCAGCCGCTTGCCACCGTCCTTGGAGGACGTCGGAAGAGGCGGCTGATTTTGACGATCCGGAGGCTGCTTGATCATGATCGGCTCACCGCGAAAGAGAGCAGGCGCAAGTTCATAGGACCCCGTGCGCTGGGCCTTCCCCGGCGGCCTGCATCGGTCCCCCGGGGCCAGGGCCACAGTCCGAACCAGAGCCCTGCTTGGTATTTTGGATCAGCAAGGGGGCAGCAATCCATTCGGATCTCTCGCGCCTGTGCGGCTGCGGAAGGCGGAGTGCGAAGCAAGACGGCTTTCCGCGTGCGGTCGGCGGCGCCGAAAAGTTGACGGCACGGATACGGCTGGGCCATGTGTCTCACCATGCGTACACATCGACTGGCTGTGCTGCTTTCGTTGGTTCTTTCTGCCTGCGGCGGCGTTGTTCCCGAGGTCAGCCCGCTGGATGGCGTCACCTGTGTGGGGGGCATCGATGCGGTGCCGCAGGGGCTTTCGCCCGTCGAAGATGCGGCGCTTCTGAACGAAGCGCTGGGCAAGACAGGCGAAGGCAAGCTGTGCGCCGGTCGCGTGTATCAAGCGACGGCGGCCGTCACGGTCTATCGCGTGTGGAACCAAGCCAAGAGCTACACCGAGTTCGGCAAGTGGTGGTCGTTTGCGCAGCCCACCGGCACGGTCGCCGGCTATCGCGAAGCGAACGCCATCTGCCCGGAATGGAGCGACCTGAATCAGCTGACGCGCTGCTCGGTCAAGGTCGGCGCGCACATTGTCGTAGGGCCGGGGCAGAGCGCAAGCTGCATGGCGATGGTCTATGAAAAGTCGGCGGTGAATCAGGTGTACATGGCCAACGACACGCGGGTCGGCATGCTGCAGGTCGAAGGCTGCACGCAGCTGGGCATGTGGCCGTAGCAGCGTGTCGATCAAGTGGCTGCGGCCCAGCGTCTACGTTTTGTGGGCTGCGCTCGCCGTGCTCACGTCCCGTCGGACGCTCCACGCGGCTCGCTTGCATCTTGGGGTCCTCGCTCACTTTATCAACACGCGGCCAGGGGCCGTCTGGCTGTGACCATGCTTCGCGTTCCTTTCGTCCGTCAATGCGCGCTGGTTGTGTTGGGTACGATCGCCCCAAGCGGTCTGCTGTGGGGCTGCTGCGTGGCGCTGCTGCTGTCGGGGACGGCGTGCAAAAAAGCCGAGCCTGCGGGCGTGGTGCCGCGCGTGACGCGCATCCGCGTGGCGGGCCTGCAAGATGGCGTCGATCCCGAAAACGATCCGCGCCTGGCCCAGCTGATCGATGCGGCGGGGCGTGGACTGCGACAGGCTGGGGTGCAGGTTCAGCTGCAGCCACCGACTGCGCAGGCGGCCGACTTTCACCTGCGCTTGCAGCTGCAAGTTCAGACCGCGGCCTTGCCCGCTGCGACAAGCCCGACAAGCCCGACAAGCCCGACAAGCCCGGCGGGACTGCGCTTGCGTCTGTTGTGCGCGGGTGAGCTAAGCGCGCCGGCCAGCCTGCTGTCCGAACCCGAAGATCGCGCGGGCAAGGCTCCCGTGCTGGAGCTTTCCAAGTTTGATCACGTCGGCATGATGGAGCGCGATCTGCCGAATGAGCCGACGGCTCCCGAGGTGCTGGCGCTGCTTCTGCGCTTGGTGGAAGACAGCACAGCGACGCTGGGCGGCGAGCTTTCGCTTCTGCGCAGTGACTCGCGCGAGCTGCTTTCGCAGGTGGCCAAGTCCGATGGCGATCCGGCGCTGCGCGGCACCGCGATCCAGATCTTGGGGCGCCGCAAGGAGCGGCTGGCGATCCCCGTGTTGACGGCGCTGATCAAAGAAAC
>JAYRFD010000651.1:0-6921 GCA_041908565.1 Polyangia bacterium
CGACGCAGAAACGGCTGCGGTGGCCGACAGCTGACCAAACAGATCGCTGGTCCGCTCTTGCGACAGCGCCAGCAGCACATCCCACAGGGACAGGCTGGCTTGCCGCTGTCTAGCCCGCCGGTGGCCGCTGCTCAGTCGCTCGATCGCTTTGGGTCCCAGACCACGCGGCGGATAGTTGATGATTCGCCGCAGCGCAAGCTCGTCGTGTGGAAACACCAAGAGCTTCAGGTACGCCGTTGCATCCTTGATCTCGCGACGATCGAAGAAGGCCTGGCCGCCCACCACGCGATAGGCGATGCGCGCTTGGCGCAAGGCTTCTTCCACCGCGGCCGTCTGCGAGTTGCTGCGGTACAGGACCGCGAAGTCGCGAAGCTGATGGCCGTCTTCAGCGCACAGGCGATCGATCTCGGTCGCGATGCACTCGGCTTCTGCTTTTTCGTCGGGACAGGCGACGACATCGATCAGCGCGCCGCCCGGCTGCGACGTCCACAGCGTCTTGGGATGTCGCTTGGGATTGTTGGCAATGACCGCGTTGGCGGCCTGCAGCACCACGGCGGTCGAACGATAATTTTCTTCCAGCTTGATGACCTGCGCGCCGGGAAACGTCTTGGAAAATTCCAAGATGTTGCGGCTCTCGGCTCCGCGCCAGCCATAGATCGACTGGTCATCGTCTCCAACGACCGCCAGGTTGTTGCGCGGCGCCGAAAGCAGCCGCAGCAGATCCAGCTGACAGCGATTGGTGTCCTGATATTCGTCGATCATCAAGTACTGGAAGCGCTGCTGCCAGCGCGCGCGCGCCGCTTCTTGCGTCTGCAGCAAGCGCAGCGTTTCCACCAACAGATCATCGAAGTCAAACGCGCACAGCGCGCGCATTCGCGCCTGATAGCGGGGATAGATCTCGGCGGTATAGACATCGTATTCACCGACGAAGCGAGCCCGATTGACCTGCGCGATAAACTGCTCGGGCGTCATGCCAGAGTTCTTGCAGCGGCTGATGCGCGAAAGGACCGCTTTGATGTCCAGCTTGCGCCCCGCGATGTGAGCATCGCGCAGCACATCGCGGATGACGCCCATCTGATCGGCGGTGTCGTAAATCGAAAAGCCGCTCTCAAGCCCCAGCGCGGCTGCTTCTGACTTCAGAAGCAAAAGCCCCAGCGAGTGAAAGGTTGACAGCGTCAGGCCGCGGGCCCACGACGTCGGTCGACTGCGGTCGCTGGTGGCGGCGATCAAGCGCTCGACTCGTTCGCGCATCTCGTCGGCGGCTTTGTTGGTGAAGCTGACGGCCAGGATGTTTTCGGGCCGCACACCGCGCTCTAGCAAGTGCACGATGCGATAGGTGATGACGCGCGTCTTGCCCGATCCGGCGCCAGCCAAGACCAAGAGCGGTCCCTCGGTTGTCGTCACCGCCTGCCGCTGCGGCGGGTTCAAGTCACTCAGCCGAATGCCCATCGCGCGGCAGCTTATCCGTCTCCCAAGACAAGGCGATTCCTTTTGCTTCCCCCGTCGAGATCTGACTAGACTCAGGTGTGACCAAAGACGCGCGCAGCGCCGGACCGCGCCCAGGTGGGGGCGTGTTTCAGTTCGGAGATGACGACATCACTCCGCTGCCGACGCCCGCGCCCATGGGGGGCCAGACAGCGACGGTGGTCACGGTATTGGCTTCGGCTGTGACGCCCGCCATCAGCCCTACGGCCCGCCCGCCCGTCGCGCAGCCAGCGGTTCCGCAGACCCCGCGCGCCGGAGTCCGCCCACCGCCCGGACTTGCCGCCAGCAGCGACCGCCCGCTGATGCCGGCCGTGTTCGTAGTCGAGCTTCCACCCACGGGCGACCTGGCGCAGATTGACGCGCCGCGCATCGTCGCGTGGGCCGTCGCAACCAACTACAGCGGCTGCTTGTGGCTGGCTCCGCAGCTGCCCCAAAGCGATGCAGCAAGTGCGGGTGCCAGCAGCGGCGATGGTTCCCGCCCGTCGGAGTTTGCCGATCCAGCAGCCACCGGCAGCGAGGCCCCGCTTGGCCCCAACACGCCGGATCTGGCCCCGCATCGCGAGCTGTATTTTGAAAACGGGGCCCTGATCGGCGCCTTTTCGACCTTGCCGGGCGATGGGCTCGTCGACTTTCTGGCGCCGCTGTGGTCGCGACCGCAGCTCCAGCGAGCCCGCTATGTGCTCAGCGATGTGCCTCTGCATCGCTTGCATCAGCAGCTCAGCCGATTGTGTGAAGCACAGCTCTTGCCGCGGGCCGCGGCCGCCGCGCACCTGATCAGCTACATCCGCGAGCTGGGCAGTCGCGCCGTCGCCATTGGCCCGGGTCGTTACCGCGTCCTGGCGCGCGCGATCACCCGCGATGAACGCCTGGATTCGCCCTTGCCGGTGCGCCGCCTGATCGTCGAAGGCCTGCGCAAAAGCGCCGAGCTGCCCTTCCTGCAGCGACGCTTGGGATCGGTGAACGCCAGGCTGCGCCCGACGGCCGTGATCGGCGCGACCGAAGGCGGGGCCGCGCTCAACGACATTGGGCTGAGCGCATCGGAAGAACAGGCGCTTGTATTCTTCGACGGGCAGCACACGCTGAGCGACATCATGCGCAAGGCCGCGCTGGGCGAACACGCCGTCTATGTGCTGGCCTATTCGTTGGTCTGTTTGGGCACATTGGCCGTCGCTGGGGCCGCATCAGGAGCCCGCGCCTTGGCCGCATCACTGGGCGTCGGTCTGGGCCTGGCTAGTTCGCCCAAGGCGTCGCCGGCCGCCAAGCCGATGCCTGGCCCCAAGTCTTCGCCTTCGATTCAGCTCAACGAAGTCGAGCTGTGCGTGCGACGCATTCAGCAGGTCTTTCGGCTGGTCGAAGATGGCGATTACTTCGCGCTGCTGGATCTACCGTCCAGCGCCACCACCGCCGAGATCCTGCGCGCCCACCAAGCGCTGCGCAGCGACCTGCATCACAGCAGCCTGCCGTATCGAGCTCGCACCAGCATGGATCGAGAGCTGCGCATGATCGCGCGCGCCCTGGACGAAGCCCGCATCGTCCTTAGCAACGAAGATCTGCGTCGCCTGTACCTGACAAGCCTGAACGCGCCGTAGCCACGCTCGCACCCCGCCGCCGAACTTCCCAGTCAGCTGTCTTCACGCCTCGCATCGCCTTGTCTTTACACGGCGATCGGGGCTGTGTTACGCGCTCTCTTTCCCCAGCGAATCCAGCCAACTACCAAGCCAGCAGCCAAGCGGGAGCCTGCGATGAGAGCCGTTGTCCAGCGTGTGTCGCGCGCGGCGGTACGCGAACAAGTCACCTCCGCACCGGGCGTCTACAAGGACGGTGGCACGGTCCTGGGCAGCATCGATCGCGGGCTGTGCGTGCTGCTTGGCATCGGCCAAGGCGATGACCCAAGCGATGCCGACTGGCTGGCCGACAAAGTGGCCGGTCTGCGCATCTTCCCCGACGGAGCCGTCAGCCAAGAGGCCGCGGCCAGCGGAGGCAAGGACATGAACCGCAGCCTGTCCGAAGTGGGCGGCGCCATCTTGGTCATCAGCCAGTTCACGCTGTACGGCGATGCCAGCAAAGGCCGCAGGCCGTCGTTTGTCGCAGCGCTCGCACCCGATCAAGCCGAGCCGCTGTACGAGTTCTTTGTCGCCAAGCTGCGCGGCCTGGGGCATCGCGTGGCGACGGGCCGCTTCGGCGCCATGATGGCGGTCGAGCTAGTCAACGACGGTCCGGTGACGCTTCTATTGGACTCAGTAGCTGGACGCGGCAAAACCCCGCGGGGCGAGTCATGAGCCCGCGCGCGCTTGCGCAAACTACCCGGTCTGCGATCTGGCCGGATCGTCAGCGGCGCTTCACACACGCCGCGCTGACTGCGATCACGCTTTCTTGCCTGCTGCCAACGGGCGCACAGGCATCGCTGCCCGAGCTATTCGGCATGGGCGGACGCACAAGCGCCATGGGTGGCACCGGCGCCGCGTATGCGACGGGGTTTGATGCTGCGTATACCAACCCGGCGGGCCTGTGGCAAAGCGGTCGCCAGCTGAGCATCGGCACGGTCTACGGTGGCTACGGCCTGTCGCTGCGCAACCCGCAGGACGGCAGCACCGGCGAGTATCCGATCGACGCGACGTCGGGCCTGATCTTGGGAGGCAGCTTCACGCTGCCCTTGGGCGGCGTCCTGCGCGATCGCATCGGCACGGCGCTGGCTTTGTACACACCGTTTGGCTTGATCAACCGCGCGCACGATCCGTTTCCCGATGTGCCGCGCGCGCCGGTCCTGGATGGTCGCACGCAGGTGGTGTCGGTCCTGATCGGCACGGGCATTCGCTTGCCGGCGGGCTTTTCCATCGGCGGTGGTGCGCTGGCCTTGGCTGCCTTGGTTGGCACGATCACGATTACGCCCGATGGCAGCGGCCGCATCACGTCGATCTCGGAACAGCAGCTAACCGTCGACTATGCGCCGATCGTGGGCGTGCGCTGGCAAGGGCTGTCTGACCGCTTGGCGCTGGGCGCAGTGTTTCGCGGTGCCTCGCGATCGTCGTATCGGCTGACGGTCAGCACGAAGCTGGGCGATGCGCTGCCCATTGAGCTGCCGCTGATCTACTTCGCGGGATCGGCCCAGTACGATCCGCTGCAGGTCGGTCTGGAAGTCGCGGGCCGGCTGCGCCCGTCGCTGCTTTTGGTCGCGCAGGCCACGTGGAAGCGCTGGTCGGCCTATGAATATCCCGTCCTGCCCGCCACCAAAAGCGCCGCTCCGCTGCCCAAGCCAGGCTTTCACGACACCGTCGTGCCCAGGCTTGCCGTCGAGTCGACCTGGGCCCTGGGAGGCTGGGGACAGCTCGCCCTGCGCGGCGCATATCAGTTTGAATGGAGCCCGGCGCCCGATCCGCCGGCCCCCGCCCCCACCGAAGATTCGCGTCCATCCAACCTGCACGACGCCGACCGCCACATCCTGTCGGCCGGCCTGGGTCTGCAGATCAAAGGACGTGTGCCGCTGACGTTCGACGTGTTCGGGCAGGGCCACATCTTGGGGCCGCACTCGACGCTGGGCGGTGGCCTGGGCGTCGTCGGTGTGGTCATGGGGTATCAGCTATGAGCCGACGGATCGCAGGGGTCTTTCGAAAGATGACCTTGGCGCTTGCGCCGATGGCCAGGATCGGGTCGGTCGGGTCGATGGGGTCGATGGGGTCGATCGTACCGTTCTTTTCGAACGAACGTTCGATTTCAATCGTTCGGTTGGCGTCGATCGTTTCCATGGTCTTGATCGGTTGGATCGGTGGCATGGCTCGCGCCAACCCGGCTGATTCGTACGGCCTGGGAGCCCGCGCACCGGCCATGGGATCGGCGTACGCCGCCGTCGCCGACGACACCGCAGCCGCGTATTACAACCCGGCTGGTCTGGCACGCAGCACCGATCTGCGCATCGATCTGGGCTATCAGCTTGCGCGTCCCGTGCTGAATGTGTCGGGGCAGCCGCAGGATCTGATGGACTCACGCGGGCTGACGGTGGGCATCTTGCTGCCGGGGCGTCTGCTGGGCCTGCGCTTCGCGTTTGGTGTCACGCTGTTTCTGCCCGATCAGCAAGCCACGCGCATCCGCGTGCTGAGCTTCGATCGCCCGCGTCTTCAGCTGTACGAAAACCGCGCGCAGCGCATGTTCTTTGCGGCCAACCTGGCGCTGCACATCTACCGCGGCCTGTACATCGGCGGCGGCCTGACGTTCATGTCGCGCAGCAAGGGCGTCGTCTACCTGCGCGGGCGCGTCGCGCTGTCCGATCCGGAAGAGAGCGCGCTGGAGTCATCCGTCGACGTCAACCTGCTGGCGATTCGTTATCCGCAGGTGGGCCTTTTGTTTGAAGCCACGCGCAACCTGTCGTTCGCGCTGGTCTATCGCCACAAGTTCCTGCTGGAGCTTGAGCAGGGCTTCAACATCAACGGCGACGTCGCCGATGCCGGCAAAGATCCGCTGATCAAAGACGCGCGCTTCAACGAGGTCGCGTATTCCGTCGATCTATTTCAGCCGTGGCAGATCATCGCTGGGGTGGCGGCTCGCTTCGCCAGCGTGCTGGTCAGCTTCGATCTGACGTATTCCCGCTGGAGCGAGCAGCCCCCACCCGCCGCGCGCATCACACTGGAAGTCGATGTCGGTCGCTTCAACGATCTGGTGAAGCTGGCGCCGTCGCGACCGTATCCCGATCCCGGCTTCTTCGACACCTTGATGCCGGCGGTTGGCGTCGAGTGGCGCGCCCTGCAGAACGCCGCCAGCGGTCGCTTGGCTGTCGATCTGCGCGGCGGCTATCGCTATGAACCGTCGCCCGTTCCGGAACAAGACGGCGAGTCGAGCTTCGGAGACAGCGACCGTCACATCATCAGCCTGGGCCTGGGGTTTGAGCTGTCGCGCTTGACGCAGGTGCTGCCCAAGCCGATCGCGATCGACCTGTTTGGCGCCTTTACGCACGTGCCGCTGCGGCGCTTCCGCAAGCTGGATCCGCGGTCGCTGGTTGGCGATTTCACCGTCGGTGGACAGGTCTGGCAAGTGGGGGGACAGCTGCGATGGCGATTCTAAGATCTCTGCGATGTGGGCTGGTGCTTTCGGTGCTATCCGCGCTGAGCGGATCCTGCGGCACACAAGGCGATGCCAGTGTGCTGCCCGATCGCTGGCCGCGCTCCGGCCTTTCGGGATATCGCTTCCTGGACGCCGACGTGCCCTATGCCATGGGCCGCCTGGGCTGGGATGTCGACGAGCCAGCCCTGTTCGCAGCGACGGGCCCGCTGCCGACGGGCGCCGACCCGATGTCGGCGACGCCGGCGACCTTCGATCTGTGGGCTCGCATGAGCCCGCGCTTGTCACCCGAAAAGACCGTGCTGTGCCGCGCCAACCTTCGCCTGGCCCAGCCCAATGCCGAAGCCGAGCCTGAAGAAGCGCTGCGTCCCACGCTGCCCTGGGAAG
>JAYRFD010000652.1:0-7917 GCA_041908565.1 Polyangia bacterium
AGGCGCTCGGCGATCGCTTGAATGCACCGGCGCAGGCACCGGCTGTCGTTGAACAAGCGCTTCGCGAAGAAGTGCGTGCGCAGCTTGCATCGCTGGCGCGTCACGCCGTGCTGATCGACTGAGCCTCATCCGCTGCTTGACCTCTCTGCGATCAGCGATATCGATGTGGACCGCCCTGCGGGGGCTCGATGCCTGCGCAGCTCTGCCATTTTCTACACCGGCCTGCTGTGGCAACCGATACGGCGGCTCTGCGCGAAACACCGGTGCCAAGACGACCTGGGGAATTGCCCCCCAACGTGGGCCGACCTTGCGATATTCTCAGACGAGAAAGGGTGTGAACATCGTGCGACAAGCGGTCCTTTGCGGAGCAGTGTTCGGTCTGACTGTCTTTGGCTGGATGACCTCAGCGCGGGCCGACGTGCCCCCGATGCCGCCCTGCCCGCCGGGCTGGGAGCAAGTCGACAAGATGACCTGTCGCGAGCCGTTCCAGTGTCCCCCCGGCTGGAAGCTGGACACCGGACCCATCTGCGTTCCATGGGAATGCCAGAAGACAGTCGACTGCAGCTGGAAGGGATTCATCCCTTGCAAAGAAGCCGACGTCTGTGTGGCCGCTGGCGGCGGACGAGCCGTCAGCATCTGCGAAGGCGGCCCCAGCGGACCGACCTGCCCGTCGGGGCTTTCGTGTCAAAAGCGCAAGCTGTGTGCGAGCTTTGCGTCCGCTGCCGATCGAGATTCGCCCCGCTTTGCCAACTGGACACCCGGCAGCACTCCACACAGCAAGCCCCCGACCCCGTCCACCGTGGCCAGCCCACCGACCGCATCCCCGGATCCACCTCGCGAGCCGGCCACCGCATCGCCACCGCCCAGCTCGCCACGCGCCGGGAAAGACGGGTGCCAGATGGCAGCGACGCCGGCCCCAGGATCACTTGGGCTGATCGTGGCCGCGCTTTTCTTCGCGACTCGCCGTCGGCAGCGATCGGCCCCGCGCTCTGCAGCCTGACTTCGGTTGGATCGAACGCTCGTGGTCTTCAGCAATCGATCTGCGCGCGCTGCAGCTCGTCTGGCTCGGGCTCTGACCCAATTCGCTCAAGAGATGACGGATTCCTGATGCGCTCACCGACCGTACGCACCGCACTGCTTGTTGGCTTTCTGCTGCACGCGGTCTTGCTTTGGGCTGCGTACTTCGCGGGACCGCTGAAGACCGTGGCGACCCTGCTGCTTCTGATCCTGGCGCTGCCAGGAGCGCTGATCGACCTTAGCGCGGAAGTCCTGCATCCCCGCGGCCTCGCGATCGGGGCGCTGGTCCTGGTCGCCTGTCTGGTCAACGGCTTGGCCTATGCCGCACTGACCGCCCTGGTTCTTCGCCTGCGTCGACGCTAGCAGCGACGGATCGTCTGCCTGCATCGGCGCTGCGGCGTGGTCGATCGGGCGGCGCTGCACAACACCGCGGGGGCCGCTTCCCGCCCACGCGTTCCGCGCCACCAAGCGCACGGCAGGTACCGGCCGCCGTCGAAGTCGAGCGCGATTGCACAGGCAAACACGATCGCCGCGGCACCCTTTTTTTGCGATACGCTCCGGCTTCACACAGCACAGAAGAATTGAAGGCTTGACCCGCGCCGGCTCGGTCGCCGCGCATCGAAGCCGCCACAAACGCCATGCCCGCCATGGCTGCAGCACGGGTCAGCGAACCATCCCGGAACCCTTATCGAACCCTGGCAGAAAAGGACCAATCGCTCATGAGCTTCTTCGCAGATCGTCGGGTCGTCATTACCGGAGCATCCAGCGGCATCGGCCTTTCGTTGGCCAAGCAGGTCGCCAAGAGCGGCGGCGATCTTGTGCTGGTGGCCCGCCGCGCCCCGCAGCTGGATGAAGCCAAGCGCGAGATCGAAAAAGAGGGCGGCAAGGGACGCATCGAAGTCGTCTCGCTGGACATCAGCAAAGAAGACGACGTGCAAAGCGCGATGGGCCGCGTGCTGTCGGGCGGCAAGGTCGATGTGCTGGTCAACAACGCCGGTGTCGTCATGCCCGGCCGCTTCATCGAGCTACCGATGGCCGAATTCCACTCGATGATGAACATCAACTACTTCGGCACCGTGCACATGTGTCGCGCCTTGGTGCCGCACATGATCGAAAACGGCGGCGGTCGCATCTGCAATGTGTCGTCGCTGGCCGGCGTCATCGGCATCTATGGCTATTCGGCGTATGCGGCCAGCAAGTTCGCCATCTGTGGCTTTTCGCAGGCCCTGCGAGCCGAGCTTTGGCCGCACGGCATCGCGGTCAGCGTCTGCATGCCGCCCGACACCGACACGCCGCAGCTTGCGTTTGAAAACCAGTTCAAGCCGGCCGAGACCAAGGCCGTCGCCGGCACCGTCAAGCCGCTCTCTGCCGACCAGGTCGCGCAGGCCATCGCGCGCGGCATTGCCCATGGCCAGTTCGAGATCTTCGCCGACTTCGGCTCGCGCGCGGCCACCCGCGCCCACGGCATCGTCCCCGGCATCGTCCGCTGGTTCTGCGACAGCGCCCAGCGCAAGGCGCAAAGCTAATTGCAGATGCGCAGGCTGTAATACGCGTTGCCGGCACCGCCTTTTTGGGCGCCAATCACGTCCGGCCGCTGATCGCCATTCACATCGACAAACCGGGTCACGCTGGGCGGGGCGTTAAATAGGTTATTTGAGAGAACGGAAAATCCCCCCTGCTTTGCCCCAAAAACACCAGGTTACCGGTAACCAAGGGTCGACGGGAAACGAAGATAGGCTTTGTCCAAGCGGGCCACCGTCTGATCCGTTGGTCCCAGTGACGGTCTGCCCGGGCGCATAGGTTCGCAGGTCTGTGATCTGCGGTCTGCCCGGGCGCCTGTGTTCGCGGGTCGGTGGTCGGCGCTCCGTTGCGGGCAGGCTGCGGCCCGCCGGAGGTCCGCCCAGCGATCGCCTCGTGCTTCCGCCCGCTTGCGGGCCATAACGGCGACTTATGGCCGGCATAACTGCGTTTCTGCACAAATCATCGGTCCCCCTGCCGATACTCTGCTGTGGGGCTCACTTGAAGCGGGTCTTGCATGGCTCGCGCGCTATGACCTTGCCCCAGGATCGGATGTTCGCGAATCGATGAACGAGCCCTTTGTCGCGACACGGGCATCAATCGCTTAGATACGAAATCGTCTATCTATTGTTCATTATTTACGTTTGACCGACTGAAGAACGGAACGCAATCAAGGAGCAATTCTTGATGTTTGAGACCGACAAATCCGCGATTCCCCGCGATATTCCGTTTCGGGATGAAATCGAGCGTTCATTTGGCGGCGGTCATTCCCTGGGCGATGTCCAGGCGCTGTCTGGGCCGGGTATCGCATCGACCGCCAGCGATTTGGGGGCAATTGCGTTTACGCAGGGCAATGTCATGGGCTTTGCGCAAGAACCCACCCTGCACGATGCGGCGCACGAGGCGGCGCACGTCTTTCAGCAGCGCGCCGGTCTGCCGCTGTTTGAAGGCTTCGCCGATCACGAAGCGCACGCCGATGCCGTCGCCGATCGCGTGGTCGCCGGTCAGTCCGCCGGTGATCTGCTGCCCAGCGGCGGGACCGCCAGCACCGCCGTGCAGTGCAAAAAAGAATCGGGCAACGGCGCCGCTCCGACGGCACCGCAGCCCACGCCATCGGACGGGCTGCATGCGGCCGACCCCAAGGTGGTGGCAGCGCTGGAAGCGCGCATGAAGCAGGCCAATGACCTGCAAAGCGCAATCGAGATTGGCCAGTGGGGTGCGTCGCTGTTGCCCGGGCTGAGCCCAGCGTGGGCCAAGACGGCCGAGGCCATGGCGGCAGCCGCCAACGCCAAGCTGGCGGAGCAGCGAAATTCGATCATCAAAGATACGATAGACGCATATGGAATCAAAACATACGCCGCAGATATAATTCGATACGGCGGGAAATTGCCAAGTGGCGACGCGGGGATTACATATGCCGTGGGTGAGTCCCCATCGAAGAACGAAAAAGACAAAACAGCAATTCATATTGGCGATGCCGCATTTCATGGCCCAGACGGGGACAAGCCAAATAGCGTCGCGTATTTGGCGTCGGTAATTGATCACGAATTCTATCATGCCAGTGAGCAAATGGATGCCGATGGAAATTGGGAACATAAACCTGGCAAAAATCACAAACTCGACGCATTAGACGAATTCACAGCATATAATAATGAGGTTAAAAACGCAGATATATACGGACTTAGTGACGCTGAAAAATATAGCGCCCAAATAAATCGAAATACTAAATATTTCGAGCTCGGCACCGCTCTGCAACAGAAGTACCCTGTAGACCTTTTTAAGTATAAAAATCCCAGACAGTAGGGGCGCCCGGGGGCCGAGGCATTGGCGGCAGCATGCGGGGGAGGGACAGCGAGGCAGCCCGTGGTGGGGCTGCGAAAGGAGCGTCAGTAGCTGTCGAAGGGAACGACTTCGATCTCGGCGTTTTTGAGGGCGGCGATCTTCTTTAGCTGCGGCAGGACGTTCTTGGCGGTGGCCACCAGCGTCACCACCAGATCGTCGGGGCGCAGGCTGGCGTCCATGGCCTTTTGGATGGCCTTGCCGTCGATGGCGGCGATGCGATCGGGGAAGTCGGTGACGTAGGTCTGTGGCATGTCGCAGAGCTGCAGGCGCGTGCGAATGGCCAGCCTGTCGTCGGCGGTCTGGATGGTGAAGGCGTGGCTCTTGCGCAGGTAGCCTTTGCTGAACTCGACCTCGTCGGGGCGCAGGCCGCCTTCGGCCCACTCGCGGTACAGGCGCAGAACCAGTTCCAGCGTCTCGCCGGTCTGTTCGGCGGAAGGCATGACGTGCACCACCAGCCCGCGCACGCCGCGTCCGCTGCCCAGCCGCGCCGACGCGCCATAGGACAGGCCGCGCTTGACGCGCACTTCGTCCATCAGGCGCGCGGTGAAGGTGCCGCCAAACGCCGTGGTGCTGACCAGAAGCGGCAGATAGCTGGGATCGCGCCAGTGCGGCGCCAGCTGTCCGATGTAGATCTGCGACTGCGTGCGGTTGGGCTTATCGACGATGACGACGCGCAGCTTGCCCTTCGACTTGGCAGGCAGGGTGGGCAGACTGAAGTCGACCTCGCGCGGCGGACCATCGGCCAGAACGGGCTTGGATCCGGCAAAGTGACGGGCCAGAAGCGCCTGCGCTTCGTCGGGGGACAGCGCTCCGGCCATGCCGTAGACGACGTTTTGCGACACCACGTGATGCGAAAACCACGTGCGAGCCAAGCCGACGTTGTAGCGCGGAATGCTGTCCTGCGTGCCCCCGACGGGCAGGGCATACGGATGTTCGCCGTACAGCGCGCGCGCAAAGAAGCGCCCCGCCAGCGACCCATCGTCGTCGCGAAGCTCATCCAAGTTGGCGTCCAGTTCGCGGCAGAGCTTGTCGCTTTCGGTCTGGCTGAAGTCCGGGCGAGCCAGGATATCGGCCAGAAGCTCGCACGCGGCATCGATGTGCTCTTTGAGCGCCATCGCTTCAAACAGCACCGAGTCGTGCCAGCACAGCACCTGCACCGTCGCGCCCAGGGCGTCGATGGCGTCGTCTAGCTGGGCCCTGCTCTTGCCTCCGGCGGCGCGGCGCTGCAGCTCGGTGACGTAGTTGCACAGGCCGGCCATGCCGCCTTTGGGCAGCTTGCCAAGGCCCAGGGCAGGCGCCGGCAGTGCGTCGCTGGCGGCTCCGGTGCGCAGCGTCACCTGCACGCGACACAGCGGCAGGCTGTGATTGGGTTCCAAGATCAGCGCGGACGGCGTCACCTGGGTGGACATCGGTTTGGACTGGGCGGCCATTAGGCAAGCTCCGCTTTTTGCGCCGCTTTGCCGCGGCCTTTGCTTTCGGGGCGGACGATAAGGACCGTGCGGCGATCGGTCTGCAGGTAGCTGCGCGCCACGGCCTGTAGCTCTGCCGCGGTCACCGCCCGCAGCTGAGCCGGCACATCGAACAGCGTGCGGTAATCGCCGGCCACCGTTTCAAATTCACCCAGCTGAGCGGCCTTGCCATGGGCGGTGCGCATGCCGGTGAAAAACTCGGTCAGCAGGCGGGCGCGCGTGCGCTCGACATCGTCTTTGACCACGCCGTCTTTTTGCACGCGGGCGATGTGCGCGTCGAATTCGGCCAACGCACCCTCGGCGGTGTGTCCGCGCTTCAGCGATGCCGATACTTCCCACAAGCCGGCATCGCGGAACGGCGTCACGCTGGCGCCGATGGCGGTGACGATCTCGCGATTGACGACCAAGTCGCGATAGATCGGTGACGAGTGCGAACCCAGCAAGAGCTCGCTCAAGAAGTCGAGCTGAACGTGCTCGATCGACGTGAACGCGGGGGCCTGGTAGCCCAAAAGCAGCTTGTCGCTTTGCACCGGCTTGCGGAACAGTGCGCGGCGCTCGCCCGCCTGGCGCGGTCGGTCGGGCAGCGCGCCATAGTGCCCAGCGGGCAAGGGCTGCGACGCAATCGGGCCGTAGTGTTTTTCGACCAGGGCCAGCGTCTCTTTTTCGTTGATGTCACCGACGATCACAAGCAGCGCATTGTTCGGCGCATAGAACGTTCGATAGAACGTCATGGCATCGCGCAGCGACAAGCGCTTGATGTCGCGCATCCAGCCGATGGTCGGCCAGTGATACGGATGACCTTTGTCGAAAGCCAAGCGAAACAGCTCTTCCGACATGAAGCCATCGACGTCGTCATCGACGCGCAGGCGGCGCTCGCTGATCACGACGCCGCGCTCGGATTCAACTTGGTGACGCTTGATGACCAAGTGCTGCATGCGCTCGGCTTCCAAGCGAACCGCCAGCTCAAGCTCGCTTTTGGGGAGGTCGTCTTGGTAGTACGTCCAGTCGACCCAGGTGGCGGCGTTGGTGCTGCCGCCTTGGCGCTCGATCTGACGATCGAACTCACCGGCGGGCAGGTGCTCGGTCTCGTTGAACATCAGGTGTTCAAACAGGTGGGCCAGGCCGGTCTTGCCGTCCTGTTCGTGGCGCGATCCGACGCGAAACCACGTCTGATAGGCCAAGACCGGCGCCGACGGATCGGCCAAAAGCAGCACGCGCAGACCGTTGGCCAGGCGATACATGCGCAGCATCAGCGGATCTGCGCCGCTGGCCTTGCTTTCCGTTCGCTTGCGGCCGCGCGCCCCACCCGCTGCGTCGCCGGTGGCCGTGGTCATGGCAAAGGGGAATTCGGACAGCAGCTCAGCGCTCATGGTGCGGACCTCGCCGATGGTTCATTCAAACGGTCTTACCGGGAGTCGGCGTCGTCTGTCAACGCGACTCCTTCAAGTGGCGCTCGGGGCTTGGCTGGCTGGCGCGGTCGAAAGCAGGCCAGCCGACAGCCTCTTGTCAATTCGCCCGCGGGCGTAAACGATGCGCGCAGACGCACTCGACCGGAGCCCAGAGATGCCAACGACCGCCTTGGACGAAGCCCAGCGCGCATACGAAGAGACCTTCGATCGCCTGCGCCAACAGACCCGACGCTGCCGACGCTGTGGCGGATCGATGCGAGCCGGATCCCTTTCCGTGCTGTTCCACCGACCGGGGCGCGGCTACACGGGCTACAAGATTCCGTTTGCCTGCACCCAGTGTCACTACTCGTTTGATCTGGAATCGGGCCGGGCCGTGTATGCCCTGGCCATGGTGCTTGCGCTGATCTTTGCGCTGCCGTGCTTGGGCGGGGCCTTGTTCGCCGTGTGGCACATGGCCCACCATCGAGTCGATAGCTCGACGGTGATTCCCAGCGTGATCGGCGGGGCCATCGGCGGGTTCTTTCTGTGGGGTTCCTTCCGACTGCTGCGGCACTTCCTTGAGCCCACGCGCTGCCCGCCGGTCTAAGGCGCCTTACTTCTTGCGCGATCGGAAGGCGTAGCTGACACCCAGATAGGCGGTGTGACGCTGGTAGCTGGTGCTG
>JAYRFD010000653.1:0-4134 GCA_041908565.1 Polyangia bacterium
AGGTTGCGACGCAGCGCCTCGGGTGCGACCGTGCCGGGTGCGCGCCCGAGCAGCGCGGCGATCACGTCGAGATGCTCGGCCTGCAGCAGCGTCACCTGGCGCCGCCCGGCGCCGCGGTGCCGATCGCCCTCGAGGCCCTGGCCAACCTGCGCCTGCACCCGTTCGCGTCGCTCGACCGGCGCGCGCAGCGCGGGGCGCAGCAGGATCGACTCGACGCGGCCGTCGGTCTTCAGGCCGAAGACCGTTCCGCGGTCGTAGATCAGGTTGAATTCGACATAGCGCCCGCGGCGAACCAGCTGAAACTGCCGCTGCGATTCGCCATAGGGCTGCGTGTGCCGACGCTGAACGATGGGCAGATAGGCCGGCAAAAACGATGCTCCGGCGGCGCGCCAGAAGGCGTGGTTCTTGGGCAGGTCATCGTGCAGGTAATCGAAAAAGGTGCCGCCGACGCCGCGCGTCTCGCCCCGGTGTTTCAGGAAGTAATACTCGTCGGCCCAGGCCTTGAAGCGGGGGTAATACGTCGGGTCGTGCGCGTCGCAGGCATCTTTCAGGGTGCGGTGAAAGTGCACGACGTCTTCCAGCACTGGGTAGTACGGCGTCAGATCAGCGCCGCCACCAAACCAGCCGGTGCCGCCGCGGCGCAGAAAGCGAAAGTTGGCGTGCGTCGTCGGGGCGTATGGGTTTACGGGGTGCAGGACCAGCGAGATGCCGGTGGCATAGAACTCGGTCCCGTCGCCGGGCATGGTGCCGGCAAAGCCTGGCTCGAGCTGGCCGAAGACCTCGGACACGTTGACGCCGGCTTTTTCAAAGACGCTGCCGCCTTCCAAGACGCCGGATCGTCCACCGCCGCCGCCCGGTCGCTGCCAGGAGTCGAAGCGAAAGCTCGCCGAGCTACCGCTGACGCGCTCAAGCGATTCCAGGGCCGAGCAGATCTGTTCTTGCAGGGTGCGGACGTACGCAGCGGCATCGCGGGCCAGCGCGTCTAGCTGAGCATCTGGCTGGCCAGGGCTGGCCACTTTTCCGTCGGAGGAAGGAGGGTTTGTGGTCATGTTCGGCATTGTGCCACAGCCTGTTTTCGCTGTGGGCGGCGCCTTTACCAAGCGATGCCCAAGCGATGCCCAAGCGATGCCAGCGCCGAAGCCGACACAGAAGCCGACACAGAAGCCGACGCCGCCGTGCGCGATCCACAGCGCAGGGCAGTGCGAAGCCGTCCTGCGAGGGTCAGGCGGAAGCGAACAGCAGGGCCGCGTTGTTGCCGCCAAACGCAAAGCTGTTCGAAAGGACCACGCTGCAGGGCTTTTGGCGCGTGGCGCCCATAATGAAGTCGAAGTCAGGCGCTCCGTCGACGTGAAAGGCCGGGTCGGGCACCGCAAGCTGCGCGGTCGGTGGCAGCAGGCCATGGACGATCGACAGCACCGATGCCACGGCTTCGATGGCGCCTGCCGCCCCCAGCGTGTGACCGACCAGCGACTTGATCGAGCTTACGGGGACGCGCGGCGTGTGATCGCCCAGCAGGCTGCGCATGGCGGCCGATTCGGCCGCGTCGTTGTGCGGCGTGCCGGTGCCATGGGCATTGATGTAGTCGATCGCGTCGACGGACAGACCGGCATCACGACAGGCGGCGCGCATGGCCAAAAGGGCTCCTTCGCCCTGGGGCTGCGGCGCCGTCATGTGATGGGCATCGCAGGACAGGCCGGTGCCAACCAGCCGGGCATAGACGCGAGCCCCCCGTCGACGCGCATGCTCTGCCGATTCCAGCACCAGCACGGCGGCCCCTTCGCCCAGGTTCAGGCCCTTGCGGTCGCGATCGAACGGTCGGCACCGCTCTGCCGACGTCGCACGCAGCGCGGAAAAGCCGGCCGTGGTCAGCGGGCACAGGCCTTCGGCTCCACCACAGATCGCGACATCGGCCTGCCCAAGCAGGATCTGATCGCGCCCTTGGCTGATGGCCAGCGCCGACGACGAACACGCCGTCATAAAGGTCGCGCGCGGCCCGTGACTGGCCAGCATCCGAGCCACCAGATCGGTGACCGCAGCCGGCTGATGGGCGGTCAGCCGCGCCGCATCGGGAGGCGCGCTTCCCCCCTCGAGCCGCAGCAGATCGCGCAGGTAGGACTCGGTGTGCTCGGCCCCGCCAACACCGGTGCCGAACAGCACCGCGGAATGGCGCAAGGCATCCGCCGACAGGCCCGCATCCGCCACCGCCGAAAGAGTCGCCGCCAGTCCGAATTCATCGGGACGCGATGCATGATGCGGCACGACAAAGCTGGCCGGAAACGTCGGGTCGGGTGCTTGCCCAACCAGCTCGCTGCGACAGCCGGATGCGTCGAAGCGGGAAAGCGGGCGGATGGCGGTCTGGCCCTTCTGCAGACCGGCCAAGAACGCCTGGCAGTCAGGACCAAAGGCGCTGATGACGCCCAGGCCGGTGATCACGATGTCGGATGCACTCATGGGGATGCCTTGTTCACAAAGACGGCTGCAGGATCGGCACCTGCGGCAGACCGATCAGATACGCGTGGGAACGAACCGGCCCACGCCCAAAACCGACGACGCAGAAGAAGCAGCAGGCAGGCCGCCCACAGCGCCAGCAGCGACTGCGTCGACGCGGACGGGCTGGACAGGCTGCCCCGACCAGACAGCTGGCAGAAGCCGCCGCGCAGACGGTTATCGGGCACCAGCGGATCGTGCAAGCGCGAGGGCTGACGGCAGATGCCATCGTTCAAGCAGATCTGACCTTCCGCACAGCCACAGGCCGGCTGGCGCTGCGCTACCGATAGAAGGCTGGCGATGTCCAACAGCCCTGCTCCACAGCCCTGCTGTGGATCCGAATCGCAGCGATAGCGTCGGTTGGCGGTCGCCGAAAGCAGCGTGGCCAGACCCGGCTGGCGCAGGTTGGGCGAAAGAGCCCGCGCCAAGGCCGCCGCCGCGCTGACATGCGGCGCCGCCTGCGAAGTGCCCGACAGCACGCCATAGCTGTAGTCGTCTTTGGGATCTTCGCGCAGGCCGTCATCGCGATACGTGGACAGGATTCCTTCGACGGTGAAGCCAGCGTCTTCATCGCCGATCAAGTCGGCACTGCCGCCCGGAGCCAAAAGATCGACGCGCGGGCCGAAGTTTGAATACGGTGCGCGCTTGCCATCGCGACCGACGGCGCCCACCGAGATCACATCGTCCAAGCCACCCGGCGAATAGGTGCGGGCGTCATCGCCTCCGTTGCCGGCTGCGACGACGACCAGTGATCCGCGGGCGATGGCCTGCTGCACGGCGCGCTGAAGCGTGAACGACACCACAGGTCCGCCAAAGCTAAGGTTCAAGACATCAGCGGGACGGACCGGCTGTGGCAGGTTGCCGATGGGGATGCCGGCCGACCAGCGAATCGCGTCCGAGACATCGCTGTCCAGCCCATCGCCGTTGCGCACGCCCAAGACGCGCACCGGCAGCAAGCGGCAGCGCTGATCGATGCCGGCGATGCCGATGCGATTTCCGGTCGCGGCCCCGATAATTCCCGCCACGTGCGTGCCGTGCAGGCGACTGCTGTCGATGGTTCCGGTGTCGGTGGGATCGGCGTCGCGACGGGTGTCTCCATCATCGGCGCTTTCGGGATTGCTGATGAAGTCGTAGCCGGGCAGCAGACGACCGGCCAGATCGGGATGGCCGGGCAAGATGCCGGTGTCCAAGATGGCGACAACGACGTCTTCTGAGCCACCGCTTAGGTTCCAGGCCTCGAACGCGCGGACCATGGGCAGGTTCCACTGCTGCGCGACAAAGCGATCGTTGGCGCGACGTCCGGGGCCGTTGCTGTGCATGCCACCGTCTGCAACCCCGGCATCGGTGCTGGCGTGGCGAATGCGATCGGGCTCGACGCGCCGCACACGGCTGTCGCGAGCCACCCGAGACAAGGCCGCCAGCGTCGATCCGACCGTCTGCCCCATGCGCGGGTCGGCAAGCTGCAGCAGCCAGATGTCGCCGCTTTCGCGGTCCCAGGGCACCGGCTCATTCAGTCGACGAAGTGGACGCAGCGGCACGTCACCCAAGGTAAGTGGCGCATCGGGATGCACTGGGACGGTGGCGACCGACGGCGAAGCAGATCGCGAATCGCTGCTGGGCAGCCAATCAGCGCGCGGCTCCCCTGCG
>JAYRFD010000654.1:0-3923 GCA_041908565.1 Polyangia bacterium
ATCCCGATCAGGTGCCTTCGTTGGGTGGTGCAACGGTCGCTGCCTTCCCGGTGTGAGCTTGGCCGTTTCACTGGGCTTGCTGGCGTGCTCCGGCGGCGGCATGGACACGCTGGACGATGGTGGGACCATGGACATGGCGGGCTCTGTCGGTGATATGAGCCAGTCCGGCGGCGGTCCAGAGGGCAGCGCGCAGCTAAACGGCATCACGGCGGCGCACAATGCCGCGCGTGCGGCCGTCATGCCGGTCCCGACCACGCCGCTGCCGGAACTGACCTGGAGCACGACGGTTGCAGCGGCCGCCCAGGCTTGGGCAGACAAGTGCTCGTTCAAGCACTCGGGCAACGGCTACGGCGAAAACATCTTTGCCGACACCGGGCAGGGCGACGCGCAGGCCGTGGTCGCGGACTGGGTGTCGGAAAAAGCCAACTACAACTACTCGGCGAACACCTGCAGCAAGGTCTGTGGTCACTACACGCAGGTCGTGTGGCGCAACTCGCTGCGCTTGGGCTGCGCGGTCAAGCAGTGCACCACCGGATCGCCCTTCGGATCGTTCAACGGCGGCAAGTGGAACTTCTGGGTCTGCGACTACGATCCGGCGGGGAACTTCTCGGGCCAGCGGCCTTACTAAGCCTGCATCGACTGCCGCAAAGCACAGCGATCAGCAAGGCCGGCGGCGCGGCTCTGTGGTCATGGTCGGTCGTGCATGCAGCGTCCTGTGATATGCACAGGAGCTATGCAGCCCTTTCGAATTGGCGAAGATCCACTGACCTTGACCGCGCTGTGCTCCGTTGCGCGGCAGCGACGGCGGGTGGTGCTGAGCCCATCTGCCCGCGAGCGCATCGGTCACGCGCGGGCCGTGATCGACGACATCATTGCCCAAGGTGATTCCGCGCCGAGCGTCTATGGGGTGAACACGGGCTTTGGCTTTCTGGCCGACGTGCGCATCTCGGCTCGTGAGATCGCCGCGCTGCAGCGCAACCTGATCCGCTCGCACGCGGTTGGGGTGGGACCGGCGCTTTCGATCGAAGTCGTGCGCGCCATGCTTTTGCTGCGTGCCGTGACGCTAAGCCGCGGACACAGCGGAGTGCGTGCGCTAGTCGTCGAGCGCCTGTGTGATTTTCTAAACCACGGCATCCATCCCGTGGTGCCCTCGCGCGGGTCGGTCGGAGCTTCGGGGGACTTGGCGCCGCTTGCGCACCTGGCCTTGGCCCTGATCGGCGAAGGCGAGGTGCAGTATGGCTCGCCGGGATCCGAGACCGTGCGACCGACGGAGGATGTGCTGTCGCAGACCGGGATCGCGCCGGTTGTGCTGTCGGCTCGCGAGGGTCTGGCGCTGGTCAACGGCACGCAGTGCATGACCGCGATCGGTGGCCTGGCGTTGCACGATGCGCTGGATGCCTGCCTGCTCGCTGACGTCATGGGGGCTCTGTCGCTGGAAGCGCTGCTCGGCACGCCGCGCGCGTTTGATCCTCGCGTGCAGAGCGTGCGTCCGCATCCAGGTCAGGCGCAGAGCGCCACCAACCTGCGCCGCTTGCTGGCCGATAGCGCCATCGTCGCTTCGCACAAGGACTGCGCCAAGGTGCAGGATGCGTATTCGCTGCGCTGCATGCCGCAGGTTCATGGGGCCAGCCGCGACGCGCTTGACTATGCGCAGGGCGTCTTGCTGCGCGAAATGGCATCCGCAACGGACAACCCGCTGATCTTTCCGATGCCCGGTTCTGGGCTTTCGCATGGGACGGACGAGGATGTCGCGGGCGCGGCGATTATTTCCGGCGGCAACTTTCACGGGCAACCGGTTGCCCTGGCCTTGGACTTCGCCGCGATTGCCACCGCCGAACTAGCCAGCATTGCCGAGCGTCGCATCGAGCAGCTGATGAACCCGCACACCTCGTCGGGACTGCCGGCTTTTCTGACCCCGTCATCGGGGCTGAATTCGGGCTTCATGATGGCGCACGTGACCGCCGCCGCGCTGGTGTCTGACAACAAGATCCTGGCCCATCCGGCCAGCGTCGACAGCATTCCCACATCGGCCGGTCGCGAGGACCACGTGTCGATGGGCGTTCATGCCGCTGACAAGTTCGCGCGCATCGTCGACAACGTCCGCAACGTGATGGCCATCGAGTTTCTGTGCGCAGCCCAAGGCGTGCACTTTCGAAGGCCGCTGCGATCGAGCCGGCCGCTGCAGGCGGCGTGCGATCGGCTGCACGAAAAGGTGCCGCCGCTTGCTGAAGATCGGCCCTTGTATCGCGACATCGCCGCCGCGCGGGCCATCATCGATGATCCGGGATTCCTGTCGGTCGTGCGAAAGCATGCCGAGCTTGCCTGACCGGACCGGAACGGAACGATTCGGAACAGACCTGAACCGAAGCGACGGCAGCGGGACGGAACGGAGCGACGGCAGCTGGAAGTATCGGAACGGAAGCGGCGAGAGCGGCGCGGTGCGGAACCAACCACGCCGTCTCTATCCGGCGGTACGGCGGGTTACTGCGTGACGTAGAAGTAGTTGATGCACATCTCGTCGGTGGTCGCTTCGCCCCAGCGGATGACGTTGGACGTCGGATTGTCCCAGGTGCAGGTGAAGGAGACCTTGGTGCCTTTGGGTAGGCTGATTCCCGTCGCTGATTCGTACATGTACAGCTGCTGCCAGTGAAAGTCCCAGCGCGGGATGTCGATCAGGCACTGGCTGGTGCCTCCCGGGGGTACGGCTTCGATCTTCGCTTTTTCACCCAGTTGATGCAGGTGCGGTGCGACGCCCCACAGCGTCAAGTCAGACGGCGTAGTCAGGTCGTTGCCCGCGCTGTAACCGACTGCGCCTGCTGGAATCTTGAAGCTCGTATTGGCAAGCGAAGTCAGAAGGGCCGGACGCGGCACGCGCGTGGGCGAAAACTGCAGGCGAAGCTTGGATCGATCCGGAGCCTTGGCGTTGAGCGTGTTGTAGTGGATCTGCATCACCAGGCCCGCGCCAGCCTTGATTGGAATGCCGGTTCCCGTCGGATAGATCGTCGCGGACGAGCCGGGAACCCACGCCGCAACCAGCTGCGGCGATGTGATGTTGGGGCCGCCATAACAGGTGTAGCCAACGCCGGGGCCGGCTTGATCTTTGGCCTGCAGCTCGGAAAGCGAACCGGCATAGACCAGCACGTGGTGCACTTCGGCGCGCACGCCCGGGACGAAGTCGTACGCCACCAGATCGGTGTCTGCTGCCAGCTTGGGATCCAAGACGAAGCAGCGGTAATCGTCGGTCGTGACAGGCGTGTAGTCGCCGCCGATGTCTAGGTCCATCACCGTTCCGGTCAGCATCGGCCCAGTCCCCGACGGAGGCGGCGGTGCATCAGCCGGGTTGCCTTCCGGCGCGCTGTCCTGCGACCACGAATACAGCGTGTCGATCTGATCTTGGGTCAGCGAGCGCGCATCCTTGAACTTCTGACAGGTGTCCGCGGGCATCCAGGGCGGCATGCGGCGCGCCTGCACGGCCGCCGACATCCCGACATGGTTCTTCTGCGCATCGGCATACGTCGACAGCGGGAAGGGCCCGATGCCTCCTTGCACGTGACAGCCTTGGCACGCCGTCTGCGTGATCGGCAGCACGTCTTTGTAATAGGTCATGCCGGCTTTGTACGTGGGAGGAGGGTAGGTCACCTCCTCGACTTGTTGAGGCGTGGACTTGCCGCAGCCCGCGACCCAAAGCGCGGTTGCCAAGGCAGGGGCGGACAGGCAGACAGTCCATCGCAAGGCCAAGGCAGAAGGTCGGGGATCACGTGTTGGCATCATGCGCACTCCTTCGCTTGCCATCGTAGGGCAAGGTCCGCCTCCATAGACGGCAGACCTGAACGCGCAGTTCCGGACGTGCGCGCACAAGCTGGGGTGTCGTCGATGCCGGAAACGGAATGCAGCGCGAACGTTCATTCCCGACCGCTTTGCTG
>JAYRFD010000655.1:0-5581 GCA_041908565.1 Polyangia bacterium
CGCGACCCCCCTCCAAGTACTTCGCGAGTGGCTTGACCCCCCTCGCGACCCCCCGCCAAGTACGTCGCGAGGGGCTGGACCCCCCACGCGACCCCCCACCAAGTACGTCGCGAGTCCCAAAGACCGGCTCCCGAGCTGCCAATGGGCTTCTTGCGTTCTCTACCGCAGCGGATTACAAACCCAATATGGGTATAAGAAAACCCAGCCTGGGTAGAACGACCGTGGCTTCCGCGTCTTTGGCAGAAGACCACACAAGCGGCCTGGGGTCGGCGCTGTTCACCAAGTCCCAGCAGCGAGTGCTTGGCTTGATCTTCGGTCAGCCTGAGCGCTCCTTTTACCTGTCGGAGCTGATCGCCCTGGCCAAAGCAGGTACAGGAGCCGTTCAGCGGGAGCTTGCCCGTCTGGTCGAGAGCGGACTCGTCTCTGTGTCGGCACAGAATGGCCGAAGGGTCTACAAGGCTGGCGAGAGCTCGCCGATTTTTCGCGAGCTCTGTTCGATCGTGGAGAAGACCAGTGGCATCCCCGAACAGCTACGCCGGGCACTCAGCCCTTTTTCAGAAGATATCGCGCTGGCCGTCCTGTTCGGCTCAGTCGCAAAAGACACCGACAAGGCAGACAGCGACATTGACCTTCTGGTCGTCTCAGATCGCTTGCTGCTCGAGGATCTCTTCCGCGCCCTATCCCCTGTCGAAAAACGTCTCGGGCGAGCCATCAGCCCGACCCTGTATACGACCGCCGAGTTCGATGCACGGCGAAGAAGCAACAACCCCTTTGTGATAAAGGTCCTGTCCGGTCGGCACCACGTTCTTCAGGGAGAGCTATGTGACCCAAAACGCGCTTGAAAATCTGGCGAAGTCGGGCCAGCTCCGGAAAGAGGAGCCCACGGAGCACGAGATCGACGGTCTGCTGAGGTCTGGAGAACATCGCCTCCGAGACGCTGAAAATGCCAACCTGTCGCTCGAGAGCCGGTTCGACCTGGCTTACAACGCGGTCCATGCCCTGGCTTTAGCTGGTCTGCGCCGCTGCGGCTACCGATCAGACAGTCGATACCTGGTGTTCCAGGCCCTGCCACACACGCTTGGGATTCCGAACGAAAAGTGGCGCGTCCTTGATCAAGCCCACAGGAAAAGAAACCAAGCCGAGTATGACGGCTGCTTTGAGGTCGACGCGGCCTTGGTCGAAGCAGTCATTCGGGTAGCGCGGGATGTCGAAGCAGCCCTGAAGCAGCGGGGGGCGGGTTAGGTGACTTTTTGGCCGAAGTCGACAAGCTCGGCGGTGATGTTTTCGAGGCGGGCGATCAGGAACATGCCGCGCAGGTTGCCGCGGGGGTGGCTGACGGTGTGGTCGGCCCAGTACTGCAGGCCGCTGCCGGTCGACAGGGCGCGGCAGGGCACGGCTTCGCTGCCCAGGCCGGGCATGGTGAAGGACTGCACGGGCTCGCGGCCGGCTCGATCCCAGGCATAGGGCATCTGGGTCAGAAGCGGGCGCAGCGGGCTGTTTTCCCACAGCGCGGCGTCGTCGTTGCGCGTAAACGCGGCGGTCGTCTTGTCCTGCCGCAGCGTATAGGCATAGCCGTTTTCGCCCGGCGACTTGCTTGAGATCAGCCGCGTCGCCTTGTCGACATAGATGACGTGGCGTTCGGGAATGATGTCGCCCTGGTGGACGGCGCCGACTTCAAACACCCAGTCATCGCCGACGTAGCCGACGCATTCCACATGCAGGATGAAGGGCCGCGTGGTGTAGCCGACGGTGTCTTTGTGGACGACGCGATAGCGCCAGAAGTCGCCGACCGCAATGGGCGGAGGGTACGCGGCGGCTTCCGCCGGCGTCACCACCCAGTGCAGATCCAAGCTGGCCAGCTTGCGGTGGATCTTGCTGAAGTCGGGGATCGGCTTGCTCTGGGTCACGGTATAGACAATCTGCCGCAGCGTCGGGTGGAAGTTCTGTTCGTGGTTCTCTTGGCTGGATCCCGGGTCGCGTTCTTCGGCGGCGTTCTGCACCGAAAGCGGCTGCGGGCGCCACACCAAGTCGGGGTGATCGCCGATGCTGCGCCCAGTCCACGATCCAGAGCTTGGGTTGGCTTTGCTGCCGCGGATTCGATAGGTGTAGACCTTCGGCTTGTCCTCTTCCGGCCAGTTGCGCGTGCCGACAAAGCTGGGCTGCACGGCGTCGTCGGCGAACCATAGCTGCATGGTCACGTCGTACTGGTCGCCGCCAAGCGGCGTGTAGCTGCACTGATAACGATACGCGGGGTAGTTCCACACCTCGCGCGTGGGCTTTTTGGTCTCTGGATCGATGGGATCCAGCTTGGTGTCGAAGATCAGCCCGCGCCGATCCTTGCCGATCGACTGCAGCACGGCGGCGTGGAAGATGTGCGCTTCGTCCGATCCAATGCGGCGGATCAAGTCGACGGGATCGCCGTTGTGGCAGACGGTCAGCAGGCCCTTCTGATCGCCGACCTGAAACTGGATGCCGTGCAGGTTGCGCGGCGTCGTCGGCTCGTTTTCCAGCACCGCTGCGGCCGCCCAGCCGTTGCAGTGGCCCCACCAGAACGCCTTGTAGCCGGTCGCCTGTTCCAAGCGCGAATCGGCAAAGTTGCGCCAGTTTTCAAAGTCGCGCGAGCGCGGGTTGGGCAGGCCAAGCGCCGTGCAATAGCGGTCGTACTTATCCAGCGGGCCGTTCTCGTCGTAGAGGTTGCGATAGTCGGGGCGATCCCGGCTGGACAGCATCGGCCACCAGTATCCAGACCACGCTTGATGGTCTGCTTCGCCTTGCGTCAGATAGTCGCTCATCCTGCCTCCTAGGGAGGTCAGGATAGGGCAGATCTGCCTTACGACTCAATTGCTTCGAGCCGCGATCGGCCGTGCGTTGCCCCACTGCGTCCGTAGCCGGAGATGCGAGGCGGCGACTCCCTCCGCTTTGCGGTGGGGCCCACCTGAAAATGCGCCCGGAGCACTGCGGTACGTGAGGACTGGGCCGACCGAGCCAACGCCCCCTCCGCCGGAGGCGGATCGGGAGATTCGGTTACGGACGCATTGGGGCGTTGCTGCGTGGCGGCAGGCGGTGGTGATAGGGTGCGCGCGATGCTTGTGATTCCGGTTGGCGGCTGTGGCGAGTTTGGCAAGAACCTGACGGCGTACGTGGCGCATGGCGTGCTTGTGCTGGTCGACTGCGGCATCCAGATGCCCGACGACACGACGCCGGGGATTGAGCACATCCTGCCCGACTTCGACGCCGTGATTTCGCGGTATGGCCCGCCGTCCGCGGTGTTTCTGACCCACGGTCACGAAGACCACATCGGGGCACTTGGTTACCTTCTGCGCGAGCTTGATTTCCCGGTGCCGGTCTATGGCCGACCGCTGACGCTGCGACTGTGCGAGCGCCGCCTGGAACGCCTGGGGATCGGATCGCGCCTGCGCGATCTGCGCGACCTGCAGGTCAACCAGCCCGTGTGCTTTGGCTGGGGCGCGGATGGACCGGCCTCGCCCCGTTTCGATCAGCCGCTGGCGCAAGAGGTCGATGAAGATCAGGCGCTTCTGCGCGTGACTCCGCTCGCCGTGCCGCACTCGATTCCCGAAGCCTGCGCGCTGATCCTCGAATCGACCGGAACGGACGGACGGCGCGTGCTGCACACCGGCGACTTCAAGCTGGACGAGATGGGCGAATTCGCCTTCGCCGATCTGGCCCGCCAGCCGGTCGATCTTTTGGTCGGTGACAGCACCAACGCGCAGGTTGCCGGCAAGACGCCGCACGAACGCACATCGACCGATGCGCTGGCCGCGCTTCTGGCCGATAAGTCGCGCCGGGGTCGCATCGTGGTGGCGCTGTTTTCTTCGCACCTGGAACGCGTGGGGCGCATGGCGCGCGCCTGCCAGATCGCGGGGCGCAAGCTGTGCCTGGTCGGTCGCGGTCTACACGATGCGGTGTCTGCAGCGGAACGAGCCCGCGTCTTGAACTTGCCCGCCGAAGTGATGGTCTCGGCAGAACAGGCTGCGGGCCTTTTGCCCCATCAAGTGGCGATCCTGTGCACCGGCACGCAGGGCGAGCGTATGGCAGCCCTGGGACGCTTCGTGGCAGCGCTGGATCGCGGGTCACCGGCGGCCTTTTTCGGTCTGCGCTTGTCGGCTCGCGACACGGTGGTCTTGGCGGCGCGCATCATCCCGGGTCACGAACGCGCCGTCGGTCGCTTGCTGGATCGCCTGGTGCTGGCCGGCATCGAGGTGCTGACCGGGCATCCCTATGCGGTGTCGGGACATGGCAGCCAAGACGATCTGCGCGCGCTGATGCGAGCCGCCCGGCCGCGCAGGGTGCTGCCGGTGCACGGCACCGCTCGACAGCTTTATGCCCACGCCGCGCTGGCCGAAGACCTGGGCATTCCGGCGCTGCGCTGTCGCAACGGCGACGTCATTTCGATCGATGACGACATCGCGATCACCGACAACATCGAACCGGCGCTGCATGTGGTCGATGGAACAACGATTGGCGAAGTCGGCCCGTATACGCTGCGCATGCGCACGCGCTTGGCCCATACCGGGGTCGTCGTGGTCACGGCGGATCCGCTGCATCCAGGTCGCCTGCGCGTGCAGACCCTGGGCATCGCCGATCCCGGCCAGGCCCTGGACGAGCTTTGCAACGAAGCCGCGACTCAGGCGTCCATGGCGCTGCGCGATCGCAGCGGCGCACCGCCTGTTTCCTGGGCGGCCTTGTCCGAGGATGTGCGGGCCAGCATCGCGCGATCGGTGCGGCACACCTTCCTGCGCCGGCGAGGAAGCAAGCCGACCGTGCTGGCGATTCTACCGGGCGCCGATTTCCGATACGATGAGGACCCGGACCCATTAGACCCCGCCGGCGAGTAATCCTGTCGACCGGCCCAGGCAACATGCAGCAGGCAGCAGACAACAGCAGGCGGTCCTGCGGAGGCGCAATGTCGCAGCGTTCACTGATAGGCAAGCTAGGGCGAATTGGGGCAGCCGTCGCGCTGCTGTGGCTGGCCAGCGGCTGTCTGAAGCTGACCCTGTATCAAGCTGCAGTGACCAAGCCCAGCCAGATCGCGGTGTACTTCAACGTGCTGGATGGCGCCGGCAACCCCGTGCCCAACCTGACCGCCGATCGCTTCGAGATCTATGAAGACGGCGGGCGCATCTCGACCTTCGAGTCGAAGCAGACCATCTTGAATCCCGAGATCGCGGCGATCCACTACACGCTGCTTCTGGTCGACCTGTCGGGCAGCATCACGCAGTCGGGTGCGCTGGAACAGCTGAAGCCGGCCGTGCAGACCTTCGCCGATCGCGTCGGTCAGCTGCAGAAGGTCGCGATCTATGGCTTCGATGGGTCGACCCAGCTGTATCCACTTTTGCCGTTCACCAAAGGCGGCGATGCGGTGCGCAGCGTCAGCGAGCGCTTGTCATCGTTCAAAGGCCGCGACCCATCGACCAACTTGAACGGCGCGGTGGTCGAGGGGCTGAAGGTCCTTGAAAAAGCCATCGCGCATGAGCCCACACCGCTGAAGTTCGGCTCGCTGGTCGTATTCACGGACGGTTCGGATCGCGCGCAGCGGGTGCTGCGAGCGGATCTGGATAAG
>JAYRFD010000656.1:0-3562 GCA_041908565.1 Polyangia bacterium
CGGCGTCGTGGGCGATGTCCATTGTGGCGATGAGTTCGGCATAACGAATGCCGTCGCCGGCGTGCAGATCCAGAGCGTGCTGGTTGGGCAGCGCCGATCGCACCACGCTCAAGGCGCGGGCCAAGGCCACGGGGTCAAGCTGTCCGGCTTGGCGCGGCAGCACGACCTCTTCGCCGGTCGAGCGCGCCAGTACATAGCCCCCGTCGTCGACGCGCAGGCTGACCCGCGGATCGTCGGGGGGCGGGGTGTCGCGTTCGGCGTGTGGGCTGTCGCTGGGGGCAACCGGCATGCGGCCCAGGTTGACCCAGACGGCGGTAATCAGCAGAAACGAGATGCAGCACGACAGCAGGTCAACAAAGGGCACCAGGTTAATGGCCGCATCCAGCGAGCGGCGGCCTCCCTTTCCCGACGGCATCATTCCAGCACCAGCCATAGCGGTCCTCCTTGCACGTGCCACGTGGGCAATCACGCGCAGCCTGTGCATCCCGCGGGCAGGGCTCTGCCAGCGGGGGCTGCGCTAACGACAGACGACGGCTCGCCAGCGACGACACCCGGGTGCCGCGCTGACGAATCGCGTGTCTGCTGGCATGCACAGCAACGCGTGTACCAGGCCGTGTCGCGACGGCCTGTCGAGGCAGATCGTGTCTGTCACGCTGGACGCTCAACGCCACGCTGGGGCGATCGGCGTCAACGCTGTCCCAATCTGCCCCAGTGTCCCGGCGACCTGCTGTTCCCTCTGTGCCCCGCCTGCACGTGGCGTCTCTGCAGAGCACGGTCCATCGCTACAGGTCGGCGAGGAACTCGGTGGGCCAGGTGGTGCGGGTCTCGGGCGGCAGGTGACGATAGCGACTGTAGTAGGCGCGCAAGAAGCGGCGGGTCGCTTCGTTGGGATAGCCGCCGCCGGCGTGTCCTTCCAGATAGCTGCCGAACTCGGCGTGGTAGCGCTCGCAGATGGCCAGCCACAGGGTGTCGCGCTTGGTCTTGGCGATGATCGATGCGGCCGCGACCGCGACAAAGGCCGACTCGGCGCGGTCTTGCGCCACAAGCTGGGGATAGCGCGCAGCCATCGGCGCAAACAGCCGCGCTCCATCGGCGAGGATGCGGGCACAGGGCGGTGCCGCGTCGATCAAGCGCGCCGCGTGTTCGCGTTCCAGGTGGTTTAGCTGACCGCGCCGCAGGTCGATCTCTTGCGGAGCAATGACGGCCACACCGACGTGGGCCGCAATGTCTTGGATCTGTTCAGCCAGCAGCAGGCGGGCCCGGTGCGCGGCGGGTCCGGCGCCAAAGCGCTTGCTGTCGCAGACGCCCAGCCCACGCAGTCGATCGCTGTCGGCTTCGCGCAGGGCGACGCAGGCCAAGACCATGGGTCCCAAGATCGGTCCGCGCCCGGCCTCGTCCAGCCCCAGATCCAGATCGCTGCTGGCTTTGCCGGCGCTGGCTGCGGCTCGCGTTGGCGTCGCTGTTGTCGGCGTGGTCGGCGGTATGGACAGGGATGGGGGCGTTGCCGCGGGCACAGGCGCATCGGCCCAGAAGGGGCCTTGTGCAAACGGCAGGGGGAGGGTGGACTCATCCGCCTGCGGGCGATCCGCAGCGCGTCGACGCGGAGGCATGGTCTATCCCAAGCAAGAGCGATCGAAAGAGGCTAGATGCGACCGCGGGCCTGAAAGACAACGACGGTGGCGGGCTCGGCGGTGTGGTTGCGAACGCCGTGGGGGACGCCGGCCAAGGCGCAGGCGGCTTCGCCGGGGTCGAGCACGCGCGACTCTTCATCTAGCTGCACGGTCACCTGGCCGCTGTGGACCAGATAGATCTTGTCGATGTCGTCGTGGACGTGAACCTTCTGGGCTTGCCCGGGCTCTAGGCAGTACAGGTCAAACAGCAGGCGACCCGTTTCGCACAGGCCGATCTTTTTCAGCTTTTCGGGCGAAAAGTCGGCCTCGTCCGTCAGGCGCAGGAAGCGCTGGGACCCAGGCACTAGGCTCCTCCGTCGGTCTTCTTCGCGCAGGTGTACGGCATCGAGCCGACGGCAAACACGCGGACGTTGTACGTGTTCATGGTGTACACGCCTGGCATATCGGGGCTGGTGGTGCCGCGCACAACCAAGTAATAGGTGCCGGCGCTGAGCGTGGGCATCTCGATGCAGCCGTTGTCGGCGGCGGTCAGGTCCTTGTACATGGCCACCGGCTTCTTCATGCCGGTCTCGGTGTCGGTGTCGACGCGGAACACCGCGAAGTCCAGGTCTCCGTTGGCCACGCGATAGCGGATCTCGGCGACGACCTTGGACGGCGTCTGCACCTTGAACTTGAAGACGTCCACGTCGGGCACGCTGGGCGCCGACTTGTCCGGGCAGATCTCGTACTGCGACCCGATCATCGAAGACGGAGGATCGACGGGCAGCGGGCTGGTCAGCACGATGGCGCTCTCGGGCCAGTCGTTGGGTTCGAACATGCGCTTGATGCTGGCGGTCGGATCGGGGTTGCCGTCGTCCCGCTTGCAGCGCCATTCGTTGTTTTCGTCGAAGCCGGTCAGCGGAATGGGCATCACTTCGCCCTGGTAATACGAGCCCTTGGTGCCAAACGGCCAGAACGACACCGCCGTCGTTGTCATGTCCATGGGAGCAGGCGGCGGCACGCACCAGCCTTCGGCGTTGGGCTGCGACGAATTGAGCAGGTCATCGCCACACTTGCCTTCGGCACAGCAGACCAGGCCGGCAGGGCAGGCGGGGGTATCCGAGGCGTGGCAGCGGAAGCCAACACCAGCATCGGGATCCGATGCGAACTGGGGCTTGTAGCAGCCGGCAATTGCCAGCGCCGAGAACAGGAACAGCTGCGAGATGCGCATGAACAGGCCTCTTATCCACGACGAACCGCCGTCACTTGCGGCGGCTCTGCTTGAAGAATCGTTACCGGACCGCGGGGAGCGCTTGCGAAGGCTAGAAGCGTCCGACCGCGACCATGCCGCTGACCGTCGGGCTCAGCACGGGGGCGAAGGAAACGGCTGGCTCCTCGACTTCGACCACCTTCTTGACCTTGCGCGTCTTGGGCGCCACCGGCTTGGGCCGACTGGCCTGCCACTTGCGCACCAAGTCGGTCGCGACAAGCGCGCCACCGGCCGCCAGCACGACGCCACCAGCCGCAGTCAGGGCGATGCCAACCTTGTCGTACAGGATGCCGCGCTGTTCCAGTTCCGAGCTTGAGTCCTTCGGCGCCTTGTTCAGCGCTGGATCGTCGTTCGGTCCGTAGAACAAGCAGCGCATCTTCGAGTTTTCGCAGCGCGAGTCCGCCGATACGATCTGCGCTTGCTGGTAGGCCAAGCCCAGGAACGTGCCGCCGGTCACCACCGATGCCAGACCCAGGCCCGCGGCGCCCACACCAGCCCAACCGAGCGGCGTGAAGAACGACGGTCCTTCCTTGGCCTTGCCGCTGTCTTGCTTGCGCAGCGAGCTGCGCAGGCGATCCATGGCCGACTGATTGCCGATGTCGAAGGACACCGCTTCGTTTTCGATGTCGCGCTTGGGGCCGCTCTTGACGCGGCGGGCGGGCTCGTCGTCTTCGCTGGTGTC
>JAYRFD010000657.1:0-4256 GCA_041908565.1 Polyangia bacterium
CCCAGCGCAAGAACTCGCGCACCGTCGGAAAACGCGGCCAGTCCGGGGGATTTTCAAAGCGTCCGTTGCGCCACTGGGGCGAGCTTGGGTACGGCACGTGCGCGCATCCTCCAAGGCTGATGAGCCAGCAGACCAACCCGACGACGTGCAGGAATCGATCGCGGGCTGGTATTCGGCATGGGTGGTTGGAACCGGGCGACCCGGGTTGCCCGATAGGGCGGGTCCTGCAGATCAAAGGGTATCCAGAAAGACTGTACTTGGTGTACATCAGCGGACCATGTCGTCTGAAGCTCTGTCTACCACGTCCCAGTCCGCTGCGGCTTCCTCGTCGGGGGTCGCTGTGCCCGCCCCGCCGTCCGCTGGCTTGGGGCGGCGCGTATTCATCGAAAACTTCGGCTGCCAGATGAACGACTACGACGTCGAACGGATGGTCGAAGTGCTGCGCAAAAACGGCTTCGAGCGCATCGACGAAGCCGACGGCGCCGACCTGATCGTCATCAACACCTGCTCGATCCGCGAAAAGGCCGAACACAAAGCGGCGTCGGCGGCCGGACGCTACAAGCCGCTGAAAGACAAGAACCCCAGCTTGGTGGTGGCGATTGGTGGCTGCGTCGCGCAGCAAGAAGGCGATGCCCTGCTGCGCAAGATTCCGATCGCCGACCTGACCTTCGGTCCCGATCAGATTCCGCGCCTGGCCGATCACGTGCGGCGCATTCACGATCCTGCCCAGGCAGCGACGGTGGCCCATGACGCGCCGAATGTCCCGACGGCTGCGGCACGGCCGCCTGCCGTGCCCAACCGATATCGTCTGCGCCTGGCCAAGACCGACGTCACCGAGGTCGAGGACTATGAATTCCTGACAGCGGATCCGCGGCCCGGCGATGTGTCGGTGACGGCGCTGGTGACGATTCAGAAAGGCTGCGACAACTACTGCGCGTACTGCGTGGTCCCCAACACGCGCGGCCGCGAAGTGTCGCGCCCCGCCGACGAAGTGCGCGCCGAAGTCGAGCGCTTCATCGCCTTGGGCGCGCGCGAGATCACGCTGATCGGCCAGAACGTCAACGCCTATCACGCCATTGGCTCGCCCGACGGCGACGACTTTGCAGAGCTTCTGCGACGCATCAACGACGTGCCCGGCCTGGTGCGCCTGCGCTACACGACCAGTCACCCGCACTACTTCACGCAGCGCGTGGCCGATGCGTTCCGCGACTGCGATCGGCTGTGTCCGTGGCTGCACTTGCCGGTGCAGGCCGGCAGCAGCGCGGTGCTGACCCGCATGGCCCGCGAATACACGCGCGAACAGTATCTGGAAAAGATCGACTACCTGCGCCGCGTCTGCCCCGATATCTCGCTGTCGACCGACATCATCGTCGGCTATCCCGGCGAAGCGATCGACGACTTCGAACAGACGATGTCGCTGCTGCAGACCGTGCGCTACGACTCGATCTATTCGTTTGCGTATTCGCGTCGACCGGGGACTCCGGCATTGGATCTGGTCGATGATGTGTCGGTGGAAGAAAAGTCGCGCCGCTTGTCGGCGGTGCTGGCGCTGCAAAAGACGATCACGGCAGAGCGCCTGGGCCGCATGGTCGGCCGCATCGAGCCCATCTTGATCGAAGGCTTCGCGCGCATGGGCAACGGTCAGCTATGCGGACGCACCGGCGGCAACCACACCGTCAACATCCGCAGCGACGGACACGACCCGGCCACGCTGCAGACCTTGATCGGTCAGGTGGTGCCTGTGCGCATCACCGATTCAAAGATCCACACGCTGGTTGGCGCGCTGCAGTAGTCCCGTAGCGCAGTCATCTGGATCGCCGTCGCGCAAAGCCCCCCACAGCGAACGGCATGCACGGCGCGATCGACGCAGCGTGTACGTCTGCATGGGCACAGACCTGCGCAGCCGCGGCGGCTTTGCATGCAGCGCTTACGCCGACGTTCGCGCGGGCTTCTGGGCGCGGATAAAGCCGCTCAGAATGCGGCCGTCCAGGCGCTGGCGTTCTTCAGCAGACAGAGCGGCGACCGCTTCCGCGCCGCAGGTCGTCGCATCCAGATCGTCGAAGCGATAGCGCCGCGTGGGCTCGATCGATGCATTCACAAAGCCCACCCGCGAAAGCTTGGCCAGGTAGTCGCTGGATTCCAGCGCACCGGCCACGCAGCCGACATAGGCTTCCATGTCCTTGCGCAAGGCCTCGGGCATCTCGCCTTCGACGACGACATCGGACACGGCGAAGCGACCACCGGGCTTCAGCACGCGGAATGCCTCGCGCAGCACGCGATCCTTATCGCTGGACAGATTGATCACGCAGTTCGACACAATCACGTCGACCGACTCATCGGGCAGCGGGATCTCTTCGATGTGACCCTTTAGGAACTTCACATTTTCGGCCCCTGCTTCGCGGCGATTCTGTTCGGCCAGAGCCAGCATGTCGTCAGTCATGTCCAGGCCATAGGCAAAGCCCGTCGGGCCAACCCGCCGCGCCGACAGCAGCACGTCGATGCCGCCACCGCTGCCCAGATCTAGCACCACTTCGCCGGGGGAAAGCTCGGCCAGCGCCGTCGGATTGCCGCAGCCCAGCGAAGCCAGCACGGCCGTCTCAGGTAGCTCGGCCGCTTCCGCATCGCTGTACAGATCGGACGTGATCACGTCCTTCTTTCCATCGCTTGGACCACAGGCCGATCCTGGGCCGCAGCACGATGCCCCTTTGCCACGCAGTGCGATGCGCGCGGCCTCGCCATACTTCTGCTTCACGATGGCCCGAATCCCGTCATTCCCCGTTTGAACCGTCTCTTGTGTCGACATGATCCGACTCCTTTTTCCTATGCCTGTGCCCGTGGCCACAGCCGACGGCGCAGCCACAGCGCCAGATAAACCAAAGCAATAAGCGCCGGCACTTCGATCAGCGGACCGACGACGCCTGCCAGCGCTTCCCCCGATGCGATTCCAAACACACCGACCGCGACCGCGATTGCTAGTTCGAAGTTGTTGCCGGCCGCCGTGAACGCAATCGCCGCCGTCTCTTCATACGTGCAGCCCAGCTTGCGCGCGGTCAGAAACGCCGCCAAGAACACCAGCGCAAAGTACGCAAGCAGAGGCAGCGCGATCCGCAGCACGTGCAGCGGAGCCGCCAGGATCTTGTCCCCCTGCATCGCGAACATCAGGACGATGGTGTACAGCAGCCCCAAAAGCGCCGTCGGGCCAAGCCTTGGCAGAAAGACCGTCTCGTACCACGCTTCGCCGCGCCGCTTGACCGCCAGCCAGCGCGTCAGTGCACCGGCCACCACGGGCACGCCCAGAAAGATCGCGACACTCTTGGCAATCGCCGCCATCGAGACATGAAAGTCGCTGCCCGGCAGTCCCAGCCACGACGGGATCGCCGTGATGAACAGCCAGCCAAGCACGCTGTAGAACAGGATCTGAAACAGCGAGTTCAGCGCGACCAGCACCGCTGCAAGCTCGTTGCTGCCACAGGCCAAAAGATTCCAAATCAGGACCATCGCGATGCAGCGGGCCAGACCGATCAGAATCAGGCCTGTGCGGTAGTGCGGCAGATCCGGCAGAAACAGCCACGCCAGCCCGAACATCAGGATCGGCCCAACGACCCAGTTGAAGCCCAGCGACAGCCCCAGCATCTTGCCGCGCGCCGTCAGGTGACCAAGCTCGCCATAGCGCACCTTGGCCAGCACCGGATACATCATCCACAGAAGCCCCAGCGCGATCGGCAGCGAGACGGTGTCGATCTTGACCCGGTCCAGTGCCGGCCCAAGCCCCGGCCAGAGGTGTCCCAAGCCCAAGCCCAGCGCCATCGCCAAGAAGATCCAGACCGGCAGCCAGCGATCCAGGGTCGATAGTTTTTTCACGATGCTGTCAGTCATCAACGGCTCTCCGTGCTAGGATTTCTCGTCGGTCGGTCGCGTCAACAGGCTTGGCGTGGCCCGTGACTTGAAGACTTATTATCGTAAAAAAACGATGAATGGCAAGCCCGGACGTCCAGCCAAGTCCTGTTCAACGACTGCCTGCTGCCCACCCGCGTCGGGCCAGGTCGATTCGCGCCCCATTGAAGGGGACGATGCCGATGCCGAACTAGCCGCCTTGGCCAAGGCCATCGGGCATCCGGCGCGCATCAAGATCCTGCGCCTGCTGATCCGTCGCGATGCCTGCATCTGTGGCGATCTCGTCGACGATCTGGGGCTTGCGCAGTCCACGGTGTCGCAGCACCTCAAGATGCTCAAGGACGCCGGACTGATCCGGGGAG
>JAYRFD010000658.1:0-6761 GCA_041908565.1 Polyangia bacterium
CAGCACGCCTTGCACGTCGGGCAGGGCCAGCTCGACATCGTGATTGCCCATGCGAATCACGACCTCGCCCCCGTGTGCCAGGACGCGTCCCAGCGACGCAAAGATCGCGGCATTTTCCGGGTGCGCGACCACGGCCTGCGCTTGCTGCACGGCGCGCGCGCGGTCCAAGACCAGCGGATCTTCGTTCAACAAAAAGTCGACCGTGTCGCCATTGCACACGATGCGCGTCGGCTGGCGGAGCGCTTCGCTTTCGATCATCCGACACAGCTCAAGCCCGCCGGCATAGCAGTCGTACACGCCGCCGGTGCCCAGATGCAGATCACTGACCACCAGGGTCTGTGCGATGGCGGACGGACGCGCGCGCGATGCCTGTGCTCCGCCGCCTGCGCTTGGTTCGCCGAAGCTGCGCCCCGGGTCCGTACCTCCGGGTGTCGACGCATCGGTTCGGATGGCCCGCGTTCCCAGCGCGGCCGCCAAAGCCTGTCGTCCCGCGTCGCTGTAACGGACGCTCCAGCGCAGAAGCACATCGCGGGGCACGCCCAGATCAGCCGCCAGATCCGCCAGCGGGCGCTGCCCCAAAAGGACCTGCGCCACTGCCTGTTCCAACGCGGTCGAATCAAGCGAAGGCAGCGAATCGACCGCTGCCCCACCCGCACCATCGCTGGCAAACGAAGGCTCTGGCACGCGCGCAGGGGTCGAAAGGCCGCTGCGATCTCCACCGCGATCGACGATCAAAAGGGGCACTGCCGTGCGCAGACCCAAGCCGCGCGCCAGCAGCCGAGTCCCCGACGGCCGCGACGGTACATCAAAGTGCACGACGGCCCGCTGCCCCAGCGGATCCACCGAAAGCGGCGGCACATCGGGGCACGTCTGCAGGCTGTCGGCATCACACAGGCTCAGCGAAAACGGAGCGGTCGGCAGCGCGCCGTGCGCGATCAGCGCCACACGCTGACCGGGATGCGCCGCCCCTTGTCGGAAGTACAGGTGAACCATCGCTGTCGGGTCTTCGCTGACGCCCGGCTCCGCAAACGACGGCGCCTGGCCAGTCTTTTCGTCGGCAAACAGGCGAGCCCGCGGGTCGTCGAGGGCCGACTGATAGATGCGGGCCAGGCGTTCAAGCGACAGTGTGCTGGGCTGTCCGCTTTCTTCCAGACCGTAGGCGCGCTGGAAAGACGCCAGCGAACGACGCGTGCGCGGACCCAGCTTGCCGTCGATGGCTCCCGGATCGTTCGAGATCCATTCCAAGCGCGAAAGCAGGTGTAGCTGCGTCTGCAGCCGAACGACATCGACTTCGGCATCGACACCGACACCGGCTTGCGGGACGACCGCAACCGCAGGCGGCGCCGATCCTGGCTGCCCCGCATCACTCGCTGGCAGCGTGACGCCCACTCGATCTGCATCGGAATGGATCGCGATCACAGGCGGCACTGCAGGGGGCGTGACTTGACCCGCCGGATCGCGCGGCGCGCTGGGTGTGCTGCCCGCATTCGCCGTCGACTGACCCATGGCATAAAGCGGCGCTTCATCCCCACTGATGCCATGCAGCCGAGCCGAAAGGACGCGCTTGACCAGCGTCGGGCGACGCGGGTTCTTGCAGCGCAGGCCGGACAAAGGACGAGCCGCCACATCGGGATCCCAAGTCACCCACAGCCCGTTTTGCACATAGCCATCGCTATCGACAAACAGCGGCGTCCGCGCCGCGCGATAGCTGCGAACGCCCGCCGCATCGACATCGCTGCGAATAAAGCCGCCGCTGCCATCGGTGGTTCCGCCGACTGCGATGCCGCCGCCGCTGCCGCCGGACGCCATCTTGCCGTTGGCGGACACGTACTGAAAGGCATCGACCTCGCCACGCGCGTTCAGGTGAACATCCCAGACGAAGACCGCGTGACCGCCGCCGGACAGCCAGTCGATGTTCACGAAGTCGCCGCGGCGTAGCTCCGTCCGCTCGACGGCGCGCCCCAGGTTGAAGAAGATGATGGGTCGCGGCCAGGTGTTGTCGGCCAGCGTGGCGCCGTACTTCTGCATCAGGCGGTCATAGGCCGGTACGCCGGACTTCAGCACGCCATTGGCCAGCTGAGAAAACAAAAACGGCAGGCGCCGCCCGTCGGTCAGGATCGGCTCATAAGGCTCGCCATCGCCGCGGCTGTACGCCATCGCCACCGCCTGCGTGACAAACGGCGAACAGGTGGTGCCGCGTCCGGTCGATCGATGCGTCTGCCGGCCATCCCAGTTGATGTCGACCAGCCACGTGCTGGGGGGCGACGCCGCGCTGGTGCGATAGCCGTCGGTGTCCAAGGCGCGCAGCCGTTCCCAGCAGTAAAGCAAGCGCGCCAGGCTGGTGACGGTGGGCTGCGGGTACAGCAGACTGGGGGTGCGATATCGTTCGCTATAGGTAGACATGGTCAGGAACACATCAGGTGAAAGTAGATTTATTTTGATTTATTAAATTTCACAGAATTACGACATATGGATCGGAATCCTCGCGCAGATCGCTGTGAAAAAGGGTGTGGGCTGGCGCGCTGCGGGCCCCCTCTTTCGGAAACGCCGACAGCACATAGGCCCCCGGGTCGCAGCCATCCAGAAACAGCACGCCATCGCCATCGGTGACCACCGCGTGGCGACCGCTTGTACCGACCACATCGACGGGAAAGTACCGCCGCGGAGCCAGCGCCGGATCCAGCACGCGCACAAACAGAAGCGGCGCGTCCCAGTCTTCCGCGTCAAATGGAGAGTACTCTTCGTCTTCTGGCAGCTCGGATCGGTCGTCTGATGGAGCGGACTGCGGGATCATCAGGGGCCTCGTTTCGGGTCAGGAATGGATTACGCAATAGTCATAGGAATGAATCCACCGTGAATCGTATTTAATTGCTATGTAAGACAGCTGTACGTTTTTCCGAAAACAGCGGTGTAGCCGGCCCACACAAGGACCCGCCCCAGCCGCGCTAGCGTCAAGCCCAGGCGCACCGAAGACGCGCTGGGGGAAGCCGCCTCTGTGTGCGAACGCAGGGGGACGGAAACGCTGTGCAGCTGACGCTGGAGATCATTCGCAGTAGCCAGGCGCAAGACCCGTTTGCCTTCGCAGCGGGACTGCAGGAGTACATCCTGCGCACGCCGCTTGGCGGGGCCGAGTCGCTGCGGCTGGACTGGGATGCGGCGCTGCTTTCGGATCTGGCGGCGCTGCGCCGACCGGGACGCGATCCGGCGCTGCCCGCGCGCATCGGCGACCTTCTGCGCGACTTCATGTCGACGACGTGGTTCGCGGCGCGCGAAGACGATCTGTTGGCGGCGTTGGCGCGCGGCGAAGCGGTGCAGATCACGCTGCGCCTGGCCGCTGCCGAGCTATTCGCGCTGCCGTGGGAGCTACTGACGCTGTCGGGATCGGGTCTGCACCTGGGGGCGCAGCCCGGCGTGATCCTGCGCTATGCCTGGCCCGACACACGCAGCCTGCCCTGGCCCCCAAGTCCGACGGATTCAGCGGGCCCGATGGCTTCCGACGAACGCAGCCCCGAAGGAGGACGCCTGCTGTTCGCGTGGTCTGCGGCCGCCGGTGAGGTGCCGGTTCACGAACATGCGCAGGCGCTTTCGTCGGCCTGCCAGCAAGCGGGGCTTTCGTTTGACGATGCGCGCGATGTGCTGCCGCATGCGTCGCTGTCTCGGCTGGTTGCGGCGCTGTCGCGGCTGACGCAAGAAAACCCGCGCCAAGCGGTGGTCCTGCACGTGCTTTGCCACGGAGCGCGAAAAGAAGGCAGCTTTGGCCTGGGCCTGGATGCCGACGACGATCGCGGCCTGCAGATCGTCGATGCCGGGGCCTTGCGGCAAGCGCTTTTTCCGTTTGCGGCCACGCTTCGCCTGGTCGTCTTGTCGGCCTGCGACAGCGGCAACAGCGGCGCCTTGGGCAACCACCTGGGCAGCGTCGCGCAGGCCCTGCATCGTGCGGGCATCACATCGGTCATCGCGTCGCGCTATCCACTGTCGGCGGTCGGATCCGTGACCTTGACGCAGACGCTGTATGCCGTGCTGCTGGGACGCCCGGCATCGCTTGAGGCCGCGTTCGATGCAGCCCGCGGCGCGCTTCTTGCCGACGCAGCCAGCCTGGACTGGGCGGCGCTGCAGCTGTTTGCTCGCCCCGAAGATGGCGACGATACGCGCCCCCTGCCCTTCCGTCCGTACCGCGGTCTGACCCCGTTTTCGACGCAGCACAGCCGCTTCTTTTTCGGTCGCGATGCCGAGCGGCGCCAGGCCCTGCACAGCCTGCGACAGCTGATCCAGCGCGGACGACCGCGCTTTCTGGTCGTGACCGGCGCATCGGGGACCGGCAAGTCGTCGGTGGTGCTGGCCGGTCTGCTGCCCGATCTGCTGCCCGATCGGCTGGGCATCCAGCGCGCCGAGCCACCGGACAGCCGGCTGCAGCGCACGGCGTCAGAGCTTTTGCAGCTTCTGCCCACAGCGCCAGAGCCCGGCCAGACCGAGACGCTGCGCGCCGCTCTGCATACCCTGCAGCACGAGCTTGTGCTGCTGTCGCAGACCGGCAGCGCCGCCACCTGGGAATGCGCGGTCCTGCGCCCCGGCAGCGATCCGCGGGCCGCCTTGAAGATGGCTCTTTCCCGTCGCCGCGACCCGACGCGTCCGTTCGTACTGGTGGTCGATCAGCTGGAAGAGCTGTTCACGCACGAGACCAACCCCGCCGCGCGCAGTGAATTCACGCAGCGGCTGTGGGCCCTGTGCCAAGGCCCGCAGGCCATCAGCTGCGTCGTCACTCTGCGCGTCGACTTCCTGGGTCGCTGCGGCGAGCTGGCCCTGGACACAAGCGGCCTGTTTCTGGATCGCATCGCCTATGACGAAGCGCACCGCGTCTTTGTCGCGCAGCCGGGCCCCGACCAGCTGGCGGCCGCCATCGTCGAGCCCGCCCGCCGCGTCGGCCTGCACATCGCCCCATCGCTGGTGTCGCGCCTGGTCAGCGAAGTGGTCGGCGAACCGGGCGCCTTGCCGCTGCTTTCGCACGTCCTGGATCTGCTGTGGCAGCGACGGAATGGTCGCGAGCTGACCGAAGACGCCTATGCCCGTCTGGGCGGCGTGGCCGGTGCCTTGGGGGCCAGCGCAGACCGCCTGTTTGATGCGCTCTCCGTCGACGATCAGCGGCTGGCTCGGCAGATCCTGGTGCGCTTGGTCGGCTTTTCCGCCGAAGCCGGAGGCGAAACCCGCCTGCGTCGCAGCGTCACCGATCTGCAAAGCCAGCTGCCCGGCGCCGGTCCGCGCCTGCCGAACGTGCTTAAGGTCTTCGTCGAAGCGCGCTTGCTGGTGCGCAGCGAAGACGATGCGCAGGCCGTGGTTGAAGTGGCGCACGAAGCGCTGATCCGTCGCTGGGAACGGCTGCAGGGCTTTCTGCGCGGCGACCGCCAGCGCCTTTTGGAAGTGCGCGAGCTATCGCAGTGGGCGGCGCAGTTCAGTGCATTTGGCACGCTGCTGCGCGGATCGCAGCTGGGCTATGCGCAGCGCCTGGTCGACAAGTACAGCGACGAGCTGGGCGATGCCGAAAAGACACTGGTACGCGACAGTCGACGGGCGCAGCGCCGGCGTCTTCTGCGCACGGGACTGGCCTTGTCGCTGGTTCTCGTGGCGCTCAGCGGGTTAAGCCTGCATGCCCAGCGCAGCGCGCAGCAGGCCCGACGCGAACAGCGGCAGGCCCAGCAGAAAGAACGCACGGCGCAGGCTCGGCTGCTGAGCTACCACGCAGAACAAGCGACCGACGCGACACCGGCCACCGCGCTTTTGCTTTCGGCCCACGCGCTGCAGCTTCAGCGTGAACCCAGCACGCAGAGCGCGCTGTTTGGCGCCCTGCAGCGCACGTCCCTGATCCGGCGCTTCGTGACCCTGCCGCAGTCGACCGAACGCGCGGCGTCATCGTCGGTGGCGCAAGATCCGCTCGATCGAGTGCACAGCCTGGCGTTTACTCGCGACAGTCGCTTCGTGCTGGCCGCGGCAGGAACGACCGGGTTTGTGATCTTGGATGCCAGCGACGGTCGTGTACTGGCCCAGCACCGCCCGCTGCTAGACAGCGGACGCCCGGCCGCGCTGTATGCCGCCGTGCCAAGCCCCGACGGAAAAGTCGCGGTCGCAGCGGGCGAAGGTGGCCAGATCCATTCGTTCCCGCTGGTCTCTGGCGGCGCAGCCCAGCCGCGGATCGCGACGACCGCGCGCACGCTGTACAGCCTGGACTATCGCCCCGATGGCCTGCAGATCGCGGCGGGGACCGGCGATGGCGATGTGCTGCTGATCGACCCGCAGCGCCAGCGGCAAAGCGAACGCATCGCGACCGGCACGCCACAGATCGTCGCTGCCCTAGCCTATGAGCCCGCCGGAACTCGCCTGGCGGCCGTCGGCAACAGCGGAAGCTTGGTGCTGATCGAGACCCGCCGCGATTCTTTCGATCCTGCCGCAACCTTGCCCGCGGCAGCCCGTCCTGGTGCGCTCGGTGCAGCCTTGATCCCAGGGACCGACAGCCCGCGCAGTCCGCTTCACCTGGGTCCGCTGCCCGCGGGACACGGGTACTTAAGCAGCGTCGCCTGGCTGGCCGGGGGCCGACAGCTTGCGGCTGCCAGCGAAGACGGCGGCGTGCGGTTCTGGGACAGTCAGCGCGGTGAAGCGCTGTCGCTGCTGGCTCGCAGTTCCGTCGCTGCCACGGCCGCGCGGGCCGGCGCGCTAAGCGCCGTTAGTGCCAGTGCCGATGGACAGATTTTGGCCGCCTGCGGTCTGGATGG